>CAZDYT010000268.1:0-5827 GCA_964509395.1 uncultured bacterium | reverse complement strand
CCGATCAACTCAAACAGCTCTTCCTGAATCTCTTCCTGAACGCGCTCGAAGCGATGGGCACGGGCGGAACCTTGAGCGTCACCGTACGGGCCGACCGCCAGCAGTCGGCGGCCAGGACGCCGGCGAAGCCACGCAGGACGGTTGCCGGCTTCGTGACCGTGCGGGTCACCGACACCGGCCCCGGGATCCCGACCGAGAACCTCTCCCGGGTCTTCGAGCCGTTCTTCACCACGAAACCCCAGGGCACCGGCCTCGGACTCGCCATCTGTCGCGGCATCGCAGATGCTCACCGGGCCGCGCTGGGGGCCGAGACCGGCCCGGCCGGCGTGGGAACTGCCTTCGTGATCCAGTTCCCGGCTCTCATCGGCGCCCCGGTGGCGGAGGCGCTCCGATGAGAACGGCGGCACTGGTCACCCGAGACCCCAAGCTCGCCGAGCGTCTTGTCCGGGTGCTGAAAGGCACGCTCGACCTGGTGCAGGCGCCGTCTCTGCCGCTGACGCCGGAGCCGCACGCCTCGCTCCCGCTGGACCTCGTCCTGCTGGACTTCGCCTCGACGCATCTCGACCCGGAGGAGCTCGCGGCGGTCCGGAGCCGGCACGCCCCCGCGCTCCTGGTCGGCCTGCTCGCGCCAACCGGCGTGGGCGAGCCGGTCACGCCAGAGGCCGCGCAGTGTGATCTCGTCGTCCTGACCGGCCTCCCCGACGCGATCCTTCGCTCGGCCCTCGACCAGGCGGTGCGCTTCCAGAAGCTGGACCAAGAGGTTCGTTCGCTGCGGCGCGAGCGGGCCCGCCAGGAGGCGAGCGCGGCCCCGGCGGCGCAGAACGGCGGGTCGGGGGGGAGCCTCGGAACCGTGCTCAAGGAGATGGGCAAGCTCCTCGCGGCCCACTTCGACCTCGAGCGCGTCGTGGACTTCTTCCTGGACGCGATCACCGAGCTGGTGCGTCCGGGGCGCGCGGCACTCCTCCTCGTGGACGACGAGCGCCGGTACCGGGTCCGCGTCCAGCGCGGGCTGGACCCCGCGCTCGCCGAGCACGTCCGGCTGGACGCGACAGAGGGCCTGCCCGCCTGGTTTCGGCGGCACGCCCGCCCGGCGATGCGCGTGGAGCTCGAGCGCGAGCCGGAGTGGCTCGACGCCGCCCGGGAGCTCCGGGTGGTGGGCGGGGAGGTCGCGGTACCGCTGTGGGTTCAGGGGAAGCTCGTCGGGATCCTCGCCCTCGGCCCCCGCGTCACCGGCCAGCCCTACGGGGGCGAGGACCTCGAGCGCCTCTTCACGCTGGCGAGCCAGGTCGCCGTGGCGCTCGAGGACATCTCGCTCTTCAACACGGTCCGCGCCCAGCACAACTTCATCGAGCAGGTCCTGGCCCACCTCCAGAGCGGCGCCATCACGATCGACGCCGCCGGCCGGGTGACCCTGTTCAATCGTCGCGCCGAGGAGATCCTGAGCGTGCCGCGGGCAGAGGTGCTCGGGCACGACCTGCGGGCGCTACCCTCACCTCTCGGGGACCTCCTCTTCGAGACGGCCCGCGACGGCCGCGAGCTCCGGCTCCAGGAGGTCACCCTGCCGCGACGCCCGACCTTCACGCTCGAGGTCAGCACCTCCCGGATCCTCGGCCCCAACGGCGCGACGGCGGGCGCCGTCATGATCCTGGACGACCCTGCGCCGCGACACCTGCTCCACCGTGAGCGGCAAACCACGCAGGCGCTCGACCTCCTGAACCGGGTGCTGCTGCGGCTGACTGACGAGATCAAGAACCCGCTGGTGTCCATCTACACGTTCCTCGAGCTGCTTCCCGAGCGCTACGACGACCCCGAGTTCCGCGACCGGTTCTTCGCGGTCGTGGGGCGCGACACGAAGCACCTCATCTCGCTGGTGGACAAGCTGATCATTCTGGCCGGCGAGCGTGAGTACAAGCTGGACTTCTGCGACGTGCGCGAGCTCGTCAACGACGCGCTCGCCGACCTCGCGCTGCGCTTCGAGCGCGCCAAGGACGCCCAGGATGCGGCCATCTTCCTGCTGGAGGTCCCCGACCGGGGCGATCGGCTCACGGCGATCCTCTACACGCCCGAGACCGGCCTCGTGGTCAAGGCAGACCGGGAGCAGCTCGGGAAGGCTCTCGGATACCTCGTCCGCTTCCTGGTGGACCGCGTCGCCCCCGACGGGCGGGTCGCCATCCACGTCCTCGCCGATCCCGAGGACCCGCGGACCGTACGGTTGTCGATCCTGGGGAAGCCCGCGATGCTCACCCCGGCGGAGCGAGAGCGCCTCTTCAGTCCGCTCGCCATCGCCTCGGAGCGGCTCCTCGATGTCGGCCCCTCCGTGAGCCAGAAGATCGTCGAAGCGCACGGGGGAACCCTCACCGTGGGCGGCGCGGACGGGGAGATCCGCTTCGTGCTGACCCTCCCGCGGTCGGGCCAGTGACGGCCGTGCAGGCGCCGATCCCCCGCGTGCTCGTCGTGGACGACGAGGAAGGCCCGCGGGAATCCATCCGCATGATCCTCAAGCCGTACTACCAGGTCTACCTGGCGGGGAGCGGCGAGGAGGTGCTCAACTCGCTCGTCCAGGTCCAGCCCGACGTCATCTTCATGGACGTGAAGATGCCGCGGATCGACGGGGTCCGGCTGCTCGAGCGCGTCAAGGCGCTGGACCCGCTCGTCGAGGTCGTGATGATCACTGCGTACGCCTCGCTCGACACCGTGCAGCGGGCGATGCGCTTCGGCGCCCTGGACTACCTCGTCAAGCCATTCGCCCCGAAGGAGCTGCAAGAGGCCACGGAGCGCGCGCTCGCGCGGCGCAGGGAGCGGGCCGAGGGGCCCCCGGGCGCGCTGGCCGCTCTCATCGGCCAGATGCGGGATCTCGCGCGCCGGGGCGATCCGGTCGAAGGGCCCGCGGATCTGCCAGCCCTCCTGCGCGCGATGCTCCGCGAGGTGCAGCGTGCCACGGGCGCGGCCGCCGCGTCGTTCTTCGGGACCGAACCTGCGGCGGTGGTGCACTCGGACCTGCCCGCCCCGGCGGCCGACGCCCTGGCCAGCGCGTGGGCCGCGGAGCTGGCCCGCGTCCGTGAGCCCCTCTGGGTCAGCCCCGGCCGAGGACGCGAGCTTCCTTGGCCGGCTGGCGTGGCCCTGGAAGACCTCGCGGTCCGCGGAATCCTCGTGGTCCCGGTCGCCGACGACGGGCTTCCGAGGGTCGCCGGTCACCTCGCGCTCTACCTCACGCGGCCGGCCGCCGATGCCCCGCCCGACCTCACGCCGCTACGGCCGGTCATCGACCTCATGGTGACGGCGATCCGGACCTCCACGCTCCTGGCCGCGGCCGCGCGGCAAGCGACCGAGCAGTCACTCCGCGCCGTGCAGGGCGAGATCCTCCGGCAGATCTCGACCGCCGTCCTCGAGGACCCCGCGCTCGACCGCACGCTGGCCGCCATCACGGAGCAGCTCCAGCAGGGGGCCGGCTACGAGCGGGTGGAGGTCTGGCTCGAGCCCACCGCGACACCCCCACCGGACAGCCCGGGCCACGGAGTCTTTCCGCTGATCGCCCAGGGGCGCCGCCTCGGCTACCTCGTCGTCGAGGCCGGCGGCGGCGCCCGAGACCTGGACCGGAGCGAGCGCGAGCTCCTCCGGATGTTCTCGGAGTCCGTCGCGCTGATCGTGCGCAACGCGAACCTTCACCGCGAGCTCTCCGAGGCCAACACCTTCCTGGGAAACCTGATCGAGTCGGCGGCGGACGCGATCATCGCGCTGGATCCCGAGCGCCAGGTCGTCATCTGGAACCCCGCTGCCGAGCGGATCTTCGCCCGAGGGCTCGCGGAGGTGCGCGGGCAGCGGCTGGCGAACGCGCTGCCGGCCGGCGTCATGCGCGAGCTCGAGGCCGTGCTCGGCGGCCCCGGCGCGAGCCGGACGCTTCTGGTCAGGACCGACGCGGGCGACGACGCCGGTCTCGACTTGACCGTCACCTGCTCACCGATCCCGTGGGGGGGGCGGGGCAAGCCCGGCCTCCTCCTGGTGGCAAAGGACGTGACCGAGCAGCGCCGCTGGCAGGAGCAGATGGCACACTCCGAAAAGCTCTCGGCGCTCGGCCAGCTCGCCATGGGCATGGCCCACGACTTCAACAATCTCCTCCAGGCCATCCTCGGCCACGCCCAGCTCATCGCCAGCGAGCCGACGCCGGAGCGGCTGGCGAAGGGCCTCGCGACCATCGAGCAGGCCGTCCGGGACGGCGTCGAGACCGTCGGACGCATCAAGCGGTACACCCGACGGGAGCGGGACAGCCAGCCCGAGCGGGTCGACCTCCGCGAGGTGGTGCGCCAGGTGGCCGAGATCGCGTGGCCGCGATGGGCTCACGGCGGCCGCGCCGGGACACCCGTCGCGGTCCAACAGGACCTCCGCCCGGTGCCGGCCGTGCGGGCGCGGGCCGCGGAACTGCGCGAGGTTCTGATGAACCTCGTCCTCAACGCGGTGGACGCCATGCCGCGGGGTGGCACCATCCGGCTCGAGACACGGCAACAGGCGGGGTGGGCGGTGCTCGCGGTCTCCGACACCGGCACGGGCATCCCGGACGATTTGCGACGCCGGATCTTCGAGCCGTTCTTCACGACGAAAGAGACCGGGACCGGCCTGGGACTCTCCATCGTCTCCGGCATCATCTCGAGCTACGGCGGCACGATCGACGTGGAATCCGAGCTCGGCCGGGGCACGACGTTTACGATCCGCTTCCCCGCCGCCCCCTAGCCCGGATAACTTGCGAAGGGCATGACGGAACGGGCGGGTGACGCGGCGAACGGGCACCCGCAAGCGGGTACCCGACGGCGCCCGCAGCGGCGTGATACACCGCCCAGGGTGTTGCACGCGCCCCGCTCCAGACGGTCTCAGGGCCGCCTCGTTCCTCGCCGCGAGGACGCCGGTGGGCTGTTCGCCGCGGCAGGACCCGCCCGTGCCGCGGCGTTCGTGAATACGCAGGGCTAGCGGGCTAGCCCGGTCTTCGGAGGCGGCGTTGCCCTACGTCCCCGTGATGCGAATCGCCACGGAGGTGCCGAGCATCAACGACGAGGTGATCGTTTGGGGCCGGCGGTGCACGTCGAAGACGATCCGCGCCGGGCGATCCTCGCGGGCCCACGACGAGAACCGGCTCAGGTCGAACAGCGCCGTCGGCCGCCCGGTCTCGGGATCCGGGACGACCTTGAGGACGAAGGGCACCAACTCCGCCCGGTAGCTCTTCTCCACGTCGTCCGGGCCTTCCGTCGCCGCCCGCCGTCGCCGAACGACGTGGGTCAGAAGGGTGCCGTCGGGCTGCGCCGGCCAGAGCCCGCCGGCGTAGTTCAGGGTCGCGCTGACCACGTCGTCGACGTGCATCCTCTCCGGGATGGTCACGCTGTCGTCTGTCACCCTGAGACGCCGCAGCAAGAACGTCTCGCTGCGATTGTGGTACTCGATCGTGCGCTGTCCGTAGTCGTAGGTCACCTCCGTGCGCGACTCGCGACCGTACACGACGAAGACGGCACCCGTCCGGCTCGGCGCCCACCGCCCATCGCGCCAGACGCCGAGCGAGTCCACCGCATTCGCGATGCCCGTCCCCTGGCCGCGGATCTTGACGTCATAGCGTCCCGCGTCACGGTCGAGCGTCTCGTGGATCGTCCCGGCCAGGCGGAAGCTCAGCGCGCCGTAAAGAATGCCGACTTCGGCGTCGAATGTCCCGGTCCGCTGCTCGGCGGCGCGGGCTCCGCGGAGCGGTGCCAGCGCGAGGGCGGCCACGAGCGCCAGGAACCCTCGGCGATCCATCCTAGCGCCGTGGCCGATCCCCGTCGCAGCCCGGCGTCCTCGGTCGTCGGCGGGC
>CAZDYT010000267.1:0-5828 GCA_964509395.1 uncultured bacterium | reverse complement strand
TCTAGAGCCGTGGCCGATCCCCGTCGCATCCCGGCGTCCTCGGTCGTCGGCGGGCCTCAACGTATGCGGCATACGCCTCGGCCCGCCTCCTCCCTGCGTCCTGGGGCTGCTCGGGTCTCGACCACGGCCCGAGGCGATTGGGCGATGAAACTTGACTCATTCGGCACGAGTTTGGTGGTTCAAGGACCCTAGCTACGCGACGTTCGCCGCGGGTGTCCGCACGGCTGTCAGCAGGTCTGGCCGGAAGAGTGAGGCTCCCTCATCACGTTCCCGCCCGACCATGCCAGGCCAGTGAGTCCCCGGCACCGCCTGACGGGGGTACGCGCGTGGTCGTTCCCCCTCGCCAGCCGGGGTCCGGTGTGGACAAGCGGATCATCGCGACAGCGAGCGAGAGGAGCAAGACGCCATGAGCCATCCGGAGCCCGTCGACAGCATGATGCACCCGCGATACGCGGGGATCGCCACGTTCATGCGCCTGCCGCTCATCTCCGATACCCGCGACCTGGACGTCGTCTTCGTCGGCGTGCCGTTCGACACCAGCGCCGGCTACCGCGTGGGCGCCCGGCTAGCGCCCCGCGCGATCCGGAACTGTTCGAGCCAGGTGCGCACTCACCACCCGATCCACGACGTCACCGTGCACAAGAACGTCCGCATCGCCGACTACGGGGACGTGCGGACTGACCCGTTCGATATCGCGCAGACCTACGCTTGGATCACCGAAGCGTTCGATGCGATCTATGCCACCGGCTGTAAGGCGATCACGGTCGGCGGAGACCACGGCATCACCTACCCGATCCTCCGCGCGGTTGCGCGGCATCACGGCCCCCTCGCCCTCGTGCACATCGATGCCCACACCGACACCCACGACACCCAGTTCGGGCACAAGCTGACCCACGCCACGCCGTTCCGGCGTGCGCACGAGGAGGGCCTCATCAGCCCCGGGAAGACAGTCCAGCTCGGTATCCGCGGCAGCCTGTTCTACCCGGACGACCTGAAGTGGTCGAAGGAGCGTTACCGGCTGATCACCGCGGACGAGATCCACCGGCGCAACATGGACGACGTGGTCGCCGAAGTCCGGGACGTCGTCGGCGGCGCCCCCGTGTACTTCACGTTCGACATCGACGGCATGGATCCGTCGTGCGCGCCCGGGACCGGGGTGCCGGAGATCGGCGGGCTGACCAACTGGCAAGTCATGCAGATCATCCGTGGCCTGGTCGGGACGAATCTGGTCGGGGCCGACCTGGTGGAGGTCTCACCGCCGTGCGACACGAACGACCTCACCTCGATCACCGCGGCGCACATGCTGTTTGAGATCGCTTCGGTCTTCGCAGCCAACAAGACGGGGCGCTAGCGCCGTTCCGACCAATTAACCCTCACCGGCAATGCCGCGTGGACGCCGCGGCGACGGAGTCCGCGGGTGACGCGGCGAACGGGGCGCCCCACGGCGCGGAGCGCACCGCGACCCGCCCCGCGGGCCGGCCGCTCACGGCGCCAGATTCTTTGCCGTTCAGGGTTGATTGGACCCGCACTAATCCACGTCCCGCCCCTCTGGGACACGGCATCGTGGAGTGCCGACAGGAGGCCACCACGTGCAGATGCGAGGGCACGATCGCCTCGGGTTCTCGTTGGCGGAGTACCGGCGCCGTCACGATACCGTCATGCAGGGCATGGGGAAGCTCGGGATCGACGCCCTGCTGGTCCGCAGCCCCGAGAACATCTGCTACCTGACGGGCTACGAGACCCCAGGGTACTACAAGTACCACGGCCTGCTGCTCTCCCAGGAAGAGCCAGTTCTGGTGCTCCGACGCTTCGAGGAGGCCAACGTCTGGGAGTTCTCATGGCTGACCCGGACGGTGCCCGTCGAGGATCACGAGCACCCTGTCCGGGTCACCGCCCGGACCCTCGAGCGGATGCGCCTGGCCGATACGCGCATCGGGGTCGAGAAAGCCGGCTGGTTCTTCTCGGTCGAGGAGTACGAGGCGCTGAAGTCCGCCCTTCCGAAGGCGACCTTCGTGGACGCCTCTGCCGTGGTCGAGCGGGCTCGCCTGGTGAAGTCCGACGAGGAGATCGCGATGATGCGACGGGCGGCTCGCATCGCGGACGTGGCGACCCAGGCGGGTATCGACGCGGTGCAGGCGGGGCGCACCGAGGAGGAGATCGCCGCGGAAGTCCACCGGGTCGCGATCCAGAACGGCAGCGAGTTCATGGGCCTGCCGCCGTTCGTGCTCTCCGGGGAGCGCACCTGCCTGCCACACGGGACGTGGCGGGGTCGCACGGTCGAGCCCGGAGACCACGTCTACTTCGAGGTCTCCGCGGCCAAGTTCCGCTACTCGGCGGCCATCATGCGGTGCGTGTCGCTGGGAGAGCCGAGCGTGCGGGTGCGCGCGCTCGCCGACGCGGTCATCGGGGGACTGGAGGCCGGCATGGCCGCCATCAAGCCGGGGGTGGCGGCCGAGGCCGTGGACGCGGCGTGCCGGGGCGTGATCGAGAAGGCTGGGTTCGGAGAGTACTTCACCCATCGGACCGGCTATTCCATCGGTGTCAACTTCCCGCCGGACTGGGGCGAAGGACAGATTCTGAGTCTGAGACGAGGAGAGCCGACGCCGCTGGAAGCCAACATGACGTTCCACATGGTCCCCCTGTGCCTCATCTACCGGGAGCTCGGGGTCGGCTTCAGCGCCACGGTCCGGGTCACGGAGGCCGGCTGCGAGGAGCTGACGAGTCTTCCCCGCAAGCTGATCGTGAAGTAGTCCGCACCCTCTGCGGGGGAGGACCAGGCGTGAGCTGATCGTCACGACCGGTGACCGCGCGCCATCGGTGCATGGCTCACTGGAGGTGGCCGGAGCGCTGCCCGGCGATGACCCGCCAGAGAGCGAGGGAGCCGCATGAGCCTTCTGATTCACGATGCCACCATCATCACGGTCGATCCCGCGCGGCGTGTCTTCGAGCCCGGCGCGGTATACATCGAGGGGAGTCGGATCGCCGACGTTGGACCGAGCAAGGACATCGAGCGCCGGCATCCGTCCGCGGACCGCGTGATCGACGGACACCGCAAGGTCGTCATTCCAGGCTTCGTCAGCACCCACACCCACGTCGGCTACACGGTGTTTCGCGGGCGAGCCGAGGACGCGGGCCTCGGGTGCGTGACCGGCCAGTACTTCCCGATGGCCACGGTGATCCGTCGCGAGGAGCGACTGGCGGTCGGGGCACTCACCTACGCCGAGCTGCTGCGAAGCGGGGTGACCACCGTCCTCGAGATGGAGGAGGACGCGGACGTGTACGCGCCGTTCGTGGAGCAGCTCGGCATCCGCAGCGCCATCGGGATCATGATCCACGACGTGGAGGTGGAAGGCCTCCGCCGCAACGAGTACCGCTTCAGCGCTCGGCTCCACGAGGCGCAGCTGCGGCAGGCCGTCGAGTTCGCGAAGCGCTGGCACGGGAAGGCGCAGGGCCGCATCACCGCGCTGATGACGCCGAACATGACCATCGCCTCGTCGCCGGCACAGCTCCGGGCGGTCCGGCACGCGGCGGACCGGCTCGGCCTGCGGCTGAGCACTCACCTCGGCTGGGGGCCGGCCGAGGCCGAGACGACGATGCGGCTGTACGGCAAGCGACCGGTCCCGTACCTGGTGGACGAAGGGTTCCTCGCCGGCGATGTGGTCGCCGCTCACTGCTACGACGTCGAGGAGGCGGACGTCGAGCTGCTGGCCCGCTCTGGCGCGAGCGTGGCGCACTGCCCCCTGATGAACGCCGTGCGCGGCTACATCGGCCCCGCCGAGGACCTCCTGCGTCGCGGCGTCACGGTCGGCCTCGGCATCGACAACATGTTCGCCGACTTCTTCGAGGTGGTCCGCCTCTGCGTCCTGGCGGCACGCATCCGGGCTCGCGACGCGCGCACCATGTTGTCGATGGATGCCATCGAGCTGGCCACGATGGGCGGAGCGCGCGCGCTGGGGATGGACAAGGAGATCGGCTCGGTCGAAGTCGGCAAGCGCGCCGATCTCGTCGTGGTCGATTACCGGTCGTTTGGACTGACACCCACGCTCGACGCCGTCCAGAACCTCGTCTATCACGCTCACGCGGGCGATGTCGAGATGGTGCTCGTGGATGGGGCTGTCGTGGTGGATGGACGGCGGGTCCGGACCGTGGATGCTGCCGCGCTGGTCGACCGGGCGCAGGATGCCGCGGTCGCGGCGTGGGAGCGGTTTGTCGCCAGGTACGGGGGGTACCTGGCCGCCTGAGGGATCCCCCTCTCGGGAGGCCTTGCCCCCTCCTCGGCCGAGCCCTTCCAGGGCTCCGGCGCTCGAAGACCCGCGGCCCCGCCGCCCTGGCTCCTCGTCCGTCCGGGCCGCCTGGCTCGAAGCACCTGGCCCCCGCGTCGCCAAACCCGGGAACGAGGGGAGCCGACGAGAGTGGAGGCGCGCGATGACTCCGACCTTCGCCGCGTTTACCGAAGCGGAGCACCGGGAACGGCTGGCACGCGCGCGGGCGAGGCTGAAGGAGGCCGGGTTCGATTGCTGCATCTGCGTCGCGCCGGAACAGCTGTATTACCTGGCTGGCTACGACTCGTGGGTGAGCGTGAACAGCCTCCAGGCCCTCGTGTTCATGGTGGACGGGGGCGAACCCACGCTGGTTCTCCGCAACGTCGACCTGATGCTCGCGCTGGAGACCTCCTGGGTGCGCGATATTCGGACCTATCAGTTGCATCTCGAGGATGCGCCCGCGCTCATCGCGGGGGTGGCTCGCGAAAAGGGACAGGGTGGCGGCCGCGTGGCGATGGAGATGCAATCCTGCGCCGTGCCGTACTCACTGGGCCTCCGACTTGCCGAGGCACTGACGCCGGCGTGCGTGGAGGACTCGACGGAGCTGTTGGGTGATCTCCGGGTGGTCAAATCCGACCGCGAGATGGCGTATCTCCGGGAGGCGGCCCGCTACGCTGCGATCGGTCTCGAGGCGGCGCGACAGGCCCTGAGGCCTGGCATCACCGAAATCATGCTGGCCGGTCGGCTCGAAGCCGCGATGCGCGCGGCCGGCAGCGATTTCTGGGCGATACCGACCGAGCTGGCGAGCGGCCCGCGCACCCCGGGTGGCCATGCGACACCGCGCCACCGGGTCATCGAGCCCGGCGACCTCGTCCACCTGGAGTTTGCCGGGGTTGCCCGCCGGTACCACGCGACGGCCGTCCACACGATGGCGGCGGGCGATCCCGGTCCGCGGGCGCGTGAAATCTACCGGCTGACCCGGGAGTCGCTCCGCGCGGGTATCAGGGCCATTCGACCCGGGGTGCCCGTGGCGGCGGTCGAAGAGGCCTCCCTGGAGCCGCTTCAGAAGGAGGGTCTTGAACGATACGCCATGATGCGCTTCGGGTACGGGATCGGGGTGGCGTACCCACCGATCTGGCTCGAAACGCTCCAAATCAGTCGTGGGTTCACCAGGGTGCTCGAACCGGGCATGGCGTTCGTCCTGCACGCCTGCATCGAGCTGGTCGAGGAGGGGATCGGCGTCATTCAGGGCGGAACGTATGCCCTGAGCCACTCGGGGCTCGAAATGCTCGTGGGCGGCGGCGACGTCGAGTTGCAGATCGTCTGATCGTCGCCGTCCGTCGGGTTCGAGACGGCGCCGCGAAGGTCCTGGGGCGACGGACGCGGGAGCGGCGGCCGGACACCGCCGGTCCGGGCACGGCCGGGCGCTGCCGTGTCGGGGGGCCGTCACATGGAGCGCGAAGCAGAGGTCGTCATCGTGAGAGGGCGATTGGGAGCCCGCGCAGTATTCTCTAGTGCCGTGGCCGATCCCCGTCGCATCCCGGCGTCCTCGGTCGTCGCCGAGCC
>CAZDYT010000266.1:0-5831 GCA_964509395.1 uncultured bacterium | reverse complement strand
ACGCGGGATGAGGAAGGCCGCGCGGGTGACGCGGCGAACGGGGCGCCCCGCGGCGGGCGACGCCCGCGGCAGGTCCAGCCAGGCCCGCGCCCCCCCCGGCGCCCCGCACCGATCTGCTCACGTCGGGCCTTGCCGTGCGGGAGGCTCTCGTCTACCTTGTGGGCGCCGGGCCTCCTCCCAGGCGGCGGGTGGCGGCTGAGCGATTGGCCGGACGACCCGGCCGGCGTGGCGCTGGAGCGTCGCGTGACGCCGGAGCGGCTCGACTCCCGGGGCCGGGAAAAGCTCTGACGCTCGTGGTGGTCGGCCGCGACCGATTCCGGAGTGGACATGGACGCTCGCACCCGAGATACCCTCGCCGGGCCGCTGGCGGTGACCCGTCTCCAGGTCGCCTGGCGGGAGCGGATCAAGAACGACCAGCGGGTGCTCGCCGTCGGCTTCCTCTTGCCGGCACTCCTCATCCTGGCCAGCGTCGTCATCTACCCCTTTTTCTTTGCGCTGTGGATCAGCCTCCACAGCAAGTACGCCGGCAACCCGGGGAAGTTCATCGGCCTCGCCAACTTCATCGAGCTGTTCCGGAGCGACACCTTTCTGCTGGTGATTTACAACACCGTCTTCTATACCTTCTTCGCCGTCGTGATCAAGTTCGGCATCGGCCTCGCGTCGGCGCTGGTCCTGTTCCAGAAACGGCCCCTCAACGGCGTCTACCGCACCATCCTGTTCATCCCCTGGGCCGTGCCCACGGTCATCGCCGCGTTGAACTGGCGGTGGGTCTACGACGAGTTCAGCGGCATGCTCAACAACTTTCTGCTCCGCCTGGGCTTGATCGACAACGTGATCGCCTGGCTGGCGGAACCGCACCTGGCCATGTGGGCGGTCATCGCCGTGGTGGTGTGGAACGGCACCCCCTTCTACACGATGCATTTTCTGGCCGGGCTGCAGGCCATCCCCGCGGAGCTGTACGAAGCGGCCCGGATCGACGGGGCCTCCCTCCTCCAGGAGTTCGTCTACATCACCATTCCCTCGATGAAGACGGTGTTCACGATCACCGTCATGCTCTCCACGGT
Organism: uncultured bacterium; assembly: GCA_964509395.1. Taxonomy (GTDB): domain Bacteria; phylum Methylomirabilota; class Methylomirabilia; order Rokubacteriales; family DASRDR01; genus CAZDYT01. Next base: position 4,767 of record CAZDYT010000266.1, on the reverse strand, counting down.
GTTCACCTCCACCAGCCTGGTGGTGGTGAACATCCTGACCAACGGGGCGCCGGCGCAGCGCACCGAGATCATCCCCAACTATGCCTTCAATCTCGCCATCGGGACCGGCCGACTCGGGATCGGGTCGGCCGTGAACATCGTCTTCTTCCCCGTCCTGATCGTCTTCATCGTGATCCTCACCCGGCGGTTGCTGAGGCGGGACGCGTGATGGGATCCCCCCGCCGCCGAACCGAGGACGCCGTCCGCTCATGATCGCCACGAGCACGGGCCTCAGACGGGCGACCACCATCGCCGGGTACCTCATCCTGGCCATCCTGATCTGTTGGACGCTGGCGCCGCTGTACTGGATGGTCACCACCTCGCTGAAGGAGAGCAAGGAGATCTACGGGACCTCGGCGACCCTGTGGCCCAGCCGGCCGACCCTGGACAACTATCGCGTGCTGTTCCAGCACACGCCCTATCTCATCTACTTCCGCAACAGCATGGTGATCGCGATGGTCACGACCATGCTGTCGGTGGTCTTCGCGTCGCTGGCGGCCTACGCCATCGTCCGGCTGGAGTTCCCCGGGCGCAAGCTGTTGGCCCGGGGCCTCGTGTACACCTATCTCATGCCGCACTCGATGCTGTTCATTCCGCTGCTGGCGATCCTGATCCGCATCGGGCTGGAGAATACCCGGGAGGGACTGATCCTCGCCTATCTGGGCTTCACGGTCCCGTTCTGCACGTGGCTGCTGATGGGGTACTTCATGTCCATTCCCGTCGAGCTGGAGGAAGCCGGACTGGTGGACGGGTGCAGCCGCCTCGGCGTCCTGTTCCGGGTGATCCTGCCGGTGACCTTGCCGGGCCTGGCCGTGGTGGCCTTCTTCTCCTTCACCCTGTCGTGGAACGAGTTCCTCTATGCCTCGGTGTTCGTCACCGATGTGAACGTCAAGACCATCCCCGCCGGTATCCCGCACTTCATCGTCGAGGATGTGTTTTTCTGGGGGCCGATGATGGCGTCCACCTTCCTCAGCGCCATCCCGCCGCTCATCGTGTATTTCGTGTTCCAACGATGGCTGATCACCGGATTGACCCTGGGGGCGGTGAAGGGGTAAGGTCGCCCCCGTGAACCCACAACGAAAGGAGCACGCCATGCTGAGCCGCCAGATGACCCGCAGAACCCTCCTGAAGACGGGGGCGGGCGCCGCCGCCTTCGCGGCGACCGGGAACATCCTCACCCCCTCGAAGACGTTCGCGGCGCGGGACCAGAAGCTGATCTTCTGGCTCCAGCCCAACTTCAACAAGGCCGCCGACGACATCCTGGAAGCGCAGACCATGGCCTACGCCAAGCAGGCGGGGCTGAAGGACACCCAGGTCCAGATCCTCAAGGTGCCCGGAGGGGAGGTGTCGAAGAAGATGGCCGCCGCCCTGGAGGTCGGCGCGCCTCCGGACGTCACCCGCGGCAACGAGGAGCAAGTGGTGCTCTGGAGCTCACAGGGGCACCTCAGCGACCTCGCCGACCTGGTGAGCGAGATGCAGAAGACCCCCGGCGGGGTCAACACGGAAACCCTGAAGATCCCGACGCGGGGCGGCAAGGTGTACGCGGCGCCGATGGGCTTGAACCCCGTGGCCGTTCACGCGCGGATGGACCTCCTGGAGAAGGCCGGCTACAACGATTTCCCCGCGACCTGGGAGAGGTTCATCGAGGCGTGCCTGAAGATCAACAACCCTCCCTTCTACGCTTACGGCATGGCCCTGGGCCTGACGCCGTCCGACAGCCTGGTGGATGTCCTCTCGGTGGTCTGGCCCCACGGCGGGAAGATGGTCGACGAGCAGGACCGCCCGGCCTTCAACTCCGCGGGCTCGGTCAAGGCCTTCGAGCTCATCCGGGACATGTACCACAAGCACAAGATCATCCCGCGGGGCACGCTCAGCTGGGACAATTCCGGCAACAACAAGGCCTATCAATCGGGTCAGGTCGCCTTCGTGTTCAACCCCACCAGCATCTACTCCACGCTCCTCAGGGAGAACAAGAGCCTGGCCGACCGGACCGGGCTGTTCCCGGCGCCGGGCGGACCGGCCGGACGGTTCAAGACCCAGTACACGGACTACTACACGGTCTTCAACAAGTCCCCGTACCCTGACGTCGCCAAAGGGTTCGTCCGATACGTGACGGACCCGAAGAACTACCGGGAGTTCATTCTCGGCGCCGGGGGGCGGTACCTCCCGGTCTACCCCGCGATGACCGAGCTCGAGTTCTTCCGCCAGCCGGTGTTCCGCGGCCTGCTCGACATCGCGAAGGAAGGGGTCACCCAGTACTGGCCCGGGACGCTCACCCCCGCCCTCAGTGAGGTGATCACCCAGTCCGTGGTCATCAAGGGCATCCACCAGATGCTGGTGAACAACGTCGACCCGGCCAAGGCCGTCGCCTCCGTGCAGGAAGAGATCATCACCGTCTACAAGCGAATGGGCCAACCCGTGTAGCGATCCTCGTGCCCGGCCTCCAGGCCCTCGGCGCCCTGGAGGCCGGGACCATTTCCCACCGACCGCCATCCGCGTCACAGGGGACCTCGTTCCCGATCCGGGCCAGCGGCGACGCCATGCTTGGCCGTGGTCCCGCGGCGGGGCAGCGGGCGACGGCCGGAACGGTCGAGGCTGCCTCGAGCGCCTCGCGAGTGCTCTCGGGGTCACCGAAGACAGCCGCCGGCGGTCGGGGTACTATGGCTCCGATGCCCGACGGTGGCCGCGCGCGGCCCAGGGCGCGCGGCCCGAGCAAGGAGACCCGGCCATGACGCTGCACGCGACTCCCCGGACCGGCGGCCAGCTCGTCGTCGACTGCCTCCGGCTCCACGGCGTCGACACGGTCTTCACGGTGCCCGGGGAGAGCTTCCTCGCGATCCTCGACGCCCTCTACGACGTGCGGGACGCGATCCGGCTCGTCGTCTGCCGCCAGGAAGGCGGCGCCGCGAACATGGCTGACGCCTACGGGAAGCTCACGGGCCGGCCCGGCGTCGTCATGGTCACGCGCGGGCCCGGCGCGGCCAACGCCGCCGTCGGCGTCCACACGGCCTTCCAGGACTCGACGCCGATGATCGTCCTCATCGGTCAGGTCGAGCGCCGCGTCTTTCACCGGGAGGCCTTCCAGGAGGTCGACTTCCGCCAGATGTTCGCGCCGCTGGCGTAGTGGGTCGCCCAGATCGAGGACCCGGCGCGGATCCCGGAGCTCATGGGCCGCGCGTTCCAGACGGCGGTCTCCGGGCGCCCCGGACCGGTCGTGCTCGCGCTCCCCGAGGACATGCTGACCGACTCCGCCAGCGTGCCGCTCGGCGATCCCTACAAGGTCGTGCGACCCTCGCCGAGCCCGGCGGACCTAGAGCGGCTCCGCGCGCTCCTCACGACGGCCCGCGCGCCCTTCATGATCGTCGGCGGCGGCGGGTGGAGCGCCGCGGCGTCCGCCGATCTCATGGCGTTCGCCGAGGCCAACGACATCGCGACGGGCGCCTCGTTCCGCTGCCAGGACTACTTCGACAACACCCACCCGGCCTACGCCGGCCACCTCGGGATCGGCCTCGAGCCCGCGCTGGCGGCCCGGATCAAGCGCGCCGACCTGCTGATCGTGGTCGGCGCCCGGCTCGGCGAGGCGACGACGGCCGGGTACACGCTGATCGACATCCCCCGGCCCCGGCAGACGCTGGTCCACGTCCACGCGGGGATCGAGGAGCTGGGCCGCGTCTACCAGGCGGATCTCCCGATCAACGCCGGCTACGCCGAGTTCGCCGCCGCCGCGCGCCGGCTCCCCCCCGTGGACTCGAGCCGCTGGCGGAAGGCGGCGCGCGAGGCGCGCGGGGCGTACCTCCAGAGCCTCGAGCCGTCGCCCCAGCCGGGCGCCTTGGACATGGGCGAGGTCATGAAGATCCTGCGCCGGCGGCTCCCCGCCGACGCCATCATGACCAACGGCGCCGGGAACTACACCGCGTGGCTCCACAAGTTCTACCCGTTCCGGCGCTACCGGACGCAGCTCGCGCCGACGAACGGGGCCATGGGCTACGGCGTGCCGGCCGCCGTCGCGGCGAAGCTCGTCCATCCGGACCGGACGGTCGTCTCGTTCAACGGCGACGGGTGCTTCCTGATGTGCGGGCAGGAGCTCGCGACCGCCGTGCGCTACGGCCTGGACCCGCTGTTCCTGGTGATCAACAACGGGATGTACGGCACGATCCGGATGCACCAGGAGCGCGAGTACCCGGGCCGCGTCCACGGCACCGATCTCGTCAACCCCGACTTCGGCGCCTACGCGCGGGCGTTCGGGGCCTACGCGGAGCTCGTGGAGAAGACCGCCGAGTTCGAGCCGGCGCTCGAGCGCGCGCTCCGGGCAGGGCGCGCCACGCTCCTCGAGCTCCGCATCGACCCCGAGGCGATCACGCCGGGGACGACCCTGACGGCGCTGCGCGAGGCGGCGCTGGCCCGGCTCGGACGGCGCTGAGCCGGCTTCACGGAGAGGAGGACCGCTATGGAGAAGGCGACGTTCGCCGCCGGCTGCTTCTGGGGCGTGGAGGACGCCTTCCGCAAGGTCACGGGCGTGCGCTCGACGCGGGTCGGCTACACCGGCGGCACGCTCGAGAACCCGACGTACGAGGACGTCTGCTCCGATCGGACGGGGCACGCCGAGGCGCTGGAGGTGGAGTACGACCCGGCCCAGGTCTCGTACGAGGCGCTGCTCGAGGTGTTCTGGGAGATCCACGATCCGACCACCCTGAACCGACAGGGCCCCGACGTGGGGACCCAGTATCG
>CAZDYT010000265.1:0-5834 GCA_964509395.1 uncultured bacterium | reverse complement strand
AGCTGATCTTCGACCTGCGCCGGGTGAACCCGCGGGCGACGGTGGGGGTGAAGCACTGAAGTAGGGTCGGAGGGGTCTCGGAAGACGCCCCCCGGGATAGGGGGCCGCCTGTTGGGTTAGCCGCCGGAGGCGGCGGCTGCGGCGGCCTTCTGCGCCTTCCGGGCCTCCTTGCCCTTGGGCTCGGCCTTCTTCTCCCGACCCTTCGCTTTCTTCTCCTTCGGCGTCTCGGGTCGGTCCACCAGCTCCAGGATCGCCATGGGGGCGCCGTCGCCCCGCCGCGTTCCCGTAGGGATGACCCGCGTGTACCCGCCTCGCCGGTCCGCATAGCGTGCGGCGACGGTATCGAAGAGCTTCCGCACCGCCGCCGTGTCGGGAACGAGCCGCAGGACCTGCCGGCGGGCGTGGAGATGCTCCTGCTTGGACAGCGTCACGAGATGGTCCGCAAGCGGCCGGAGCGCCTTGGCCTTCGCGACGGTCGTCGTGATCCGCTCGTGCTGCAAGAGCGCCGTCAGGAGGTTCCGAAACATCGCCCAGCGGTGGGCCGTGACTCGGCCGAGCTTCGAGCCCGCGCGTTTGTGCCTCATGACGACTTCTGGGCCTCACCGGGCGCGACCGGCTCGCCGGGGACGTCCTCGTCCTCTTCCTCCGCGCCCGCCGGCGTGAAGAGGTCAAAGTGGTCCCGCAAGAGCGCCGAGGCCCGCAGGAGCGCGTGGTCCGGCGCGACTGTCCCGTTCGTCCAGATCTCGAGGACGAGCTTCTCGTAGTCGGTGATCTTCCCGAGCCGGGACATCTCGACCGTGTAATTGACGCGCTGGATGGGCGAGAAGGCCGCGTCGAGGGAGATGGCTCCGGTCGGCGCCGGCTCCGGGTGGCGGTCGGCGGAGACGTACCCGCGCCCCATCCGGACGCCGACCTCCATCACGAGCGTGCCGCCGGCGTCCACGGTGCAGACCGGCACCTCGGGGTCGACCACCTCGAGCCCCGGGCCGCCGAGGTCGGCAGTCGTCACGCTCTTCGGCCCGTGCACCTCGATCCGGGCCGTCACGGGCTTTTCGTCCGGAAGCCGCACAATGACCTTCTTGAGGTTCAGCAGGATCGCGCTCAGATCCTCCTGGACCCCTCGGACGTGCGTGGCGTTCGCGGCCACCCCCTGGATCTTCGCCCAGGTGACGGCCGCCCCGGGAATCACGGCGAGGAGCACGCGACGCAGCGAGTTGCCGACCGTGAGCGCGTACCCCTTCTCGAACGGCTCGGCGATCATCCGACCGAAGCGGGGTCCGAGCTGCTCCCACTCGATTCGGCGAGGCCGCTGAAACATCAATCGTGGCATCGGGCGACCCTCTACTTCGAGTACAGCTCGACGATGAGCTGCTCCTGGACCGGGATCTGAATGTCATCACGGAGCGCCAGGCTCCGGACGACCCCGCGCTTCTCGGCGGCCACGAGCTCCAACCATTGCGGCACCTGGCCCCGGCCGGCCGCCAGGTTCTCCGCGACCCGTTCCTGGAGCGTCGAGGTGGGCCGTAGGTGCACCTGGTCACCCACCTTGACGAGGAAGGACGGCAACGACACTTTGCGGCCGTTGACCAGGATGTGGCCGTGGCCGACGATCTGCCGCGCCTCCGCGCGGGAGGCGGCGAACCCGAGCCGGAAGACGACGTTGTCCAGCCGCCGCTCGAGGAGCCGCAACAGGTTCTCCCCGGTCACCCCTCGCTCCCGCTCCGCTCGCTCGAAGTAGCGCCGGAACTGGCGCTCCTGCAGGCCGTAGATCCGCCGCGCCTTCTGCTTCTCTCGGAGCTGCTGGCCGTACGCCGACTGCTTCGAGCGGCCGAGCCCGTGCTGGCCGGGCGGATAGTTGCGCCGCTCGATCGCGCACTTCTCGGTGAAGCAGCGCGACCCCTTCAGGAAGAGCTTGAGTCCCTCGCGACGGCACAGTCGACACACAGGACCCGTATACCTGGCCAACCCTTCCTCCTCAGACCCGACGACGCTTGGGCGGGCGGCACCCGTCGTGGGGGATCGGCGTGACGTCCCGGATCGCGGTGATCTCGAGCCCCACCGCCTGCAGCGAGCGGATCGCGGCCTCGCGACCCGCACCCGGCCCCTTGACGTAGACCTCGACCTGCTTCAGGCCGATCTCCATAGCCTTGCGTGCGGCGCTCTCGGCCGCCATCTGGGCGGCGAACGGCGTGCTCTTGCGCGAGCCCTTGAAGCCCACGCTGCCGGCGGTCGCCCAGGTCACGACACCGCCCATCTTGTCGGTAATGGTCACGATGGTGTTGTTGAACGTGGCCTGCACGTGCGCGATCCCCGTGCGGACCTCCTTCCGCTCCTTCCGCTTGCCGCCCTTCTTCCGTGGTTTCCCCGCCGGTATTTCCGCCATGCGGCGCCTTCCTTCCCCCCGCCCCTCGGGTTACGCCTTGCCGGTCGTCGGGTTCTTCCCGGCCGCCTTCCGGCGGATCCCGACGCCGCGCCGCGGGCCCTTTCGGGTCCGGGCGTTCGTGTGCGTGCGCTGCCCGCGCACGGGCAGGCCCTTGCGATGCCGGATTCCACGGTAGCAGCTGATATCCGTCAAGCGCTTGATATTGACGGAGACCTCGCGGCGCAGATCTCCCTCGACCTTGTACTCGCGCTCGATGAAGTCGCGCACCCGCGTCACCTCGTCCTCGGTCCAGTCCTTCACGCGGCGGTTGAGATCCACACCCGCCTGGCCAAGGATCTTCCGCGCCGAGGAGCGGCCGAGCCCCAAGATGTAGGTGAGGGCCACCTCGCCCCGCTTGTCCCCGGGCAGGTCCACGCCCGCGATTCGTGCCATACTGTGCTCCTCTCTTCCGTCTGGGCGCCGGGCCCTCGGCCTGCGGCCTCCGGCCCGTCGCGCCCTCCCCCGTCAGCCCTGGCGCTGCTTGTGGCGCGGATTCGCGCAGATGATCCGCACGACGCCCTTGCGGCGGATCACCTTGCACTTCTCGCACCGCGCCTTGACCGACGGCCGCACCTTCATGAGCTGAACTCCTGCCGCTACTTGAACCGATACGTGATCCGGCCCCGCGTGAGGTCGTACGCGGAGAGTTCGACCTTCACCCGGTCGCCGGGCAGGATCCGGATGAAGTTCATCCGCATCTTGCCGGAGACGTGGGCGAGCACGCGATGGCCGTTGTCCAGCTCGACCCGGAACATGGCGTTCGGCAACGGCTCGACCACCGTCCCCTCGACCTCGATCGCGTCGTCCTTGGGCTTCTTCTGCTGCCGCGCGTCGTCCGGCGGCATCCGGCCGCGACGTCGAGCCATCAGGCGACCTCCCGCGTCAGCACGTCGGGCCCGGAGTCCGTGATGGCGACCGTGTGCTCGAAATGCGCCGCCAGGCTCCCGTCCCCGGTCACGGCCGTCCAGCGGTCCGGCAGCACGCGGACGTCCCAGTGGCCCATCGTGACCATGGGCTCGATGGCGAGGACCATCCCGGGGCGCAGGGGCGGGCCCTTGCGCGGCTCGCCGAAGTTCGGGATCTGCGGGTCCTCGTGGAGCTCGCGCCCGATCCCGTGCCCGACGAAGGCCCGGACGACCCCGAAGCCGGCGGCCTCGACGTGCCGCTGGACGGTGGCCGAGATATCTCCGAGCCGATTCCCGGGCCGGGCCACGGCGATAGCGAGGTCGAGCGACTCGCGGGTCACGTCGAGGAGCCGCTGGACATCCTGCGAGATCTCGCCGACCGGCACCGTGATCGCCGCGTCCCCGTAATAGCCCTCGACGATCGCCCCGAAGTCCAACCCCACGATGTCCCCCTCCTTGAGCCGGCGATGCGCCGCGGGGATGCCGTGGACGACCTCCTCGTTGATCGACACGCAGACGGTCGCTGGAAACCCGCGATACCCCTTGAACGCCGGCTTGGCGCCGCGCTCGCGGATCAGCGCCTCCACCTCCTGGTCGATCTCCAGGGACGAGATGCCCGGCTTGACGAGGTCCCGACACATCCGCATGGCGGCCACCACCACCTGGCCGGCTTGGCGCATCAGCGCGATCTCCCGTGGGGACTTCAGCACGATCACCGTCCGCTCTCCACCGCCCGCACCACCGCCTCGAAGACCTGGTCGCCCGGACCCTCGCCCGAGACCTCCTCGACGAGCCCGCGCCGGCGGTAGTGGTCGACGAGGGGGCGGGTGTCGCGCTCGTAGACGGCCAGGCGCCGACGGACGGTCGCCTCCTCGTCGTCCGTCCGCTGGTAGAGCGGCCCCTCGCAGGCGTCGCAGGCCCCATCCCGCGCTGGCGGCGAGAAGACCGCGTGGTAGTTCCGGCCGCATTGCCGGCAGACACGGCGGCCCGTCATCCGCATGACCAGCTCGGCCTCCGAGATTCGGAAGACAACCACGCGGTCCAGCGCGAGCCCGCGCTCCTCGAGCAGCCGATCGAGCGCCTCCGCCTGCCCGAGCGTCCGCGGAAAGCCGTCGAGGACGAACCCCTTGCGTGCCTCCGGGCGCGCCAGCGTCTCGGCCATGAGGCCGATGATCACGTCGTCCGGGACCAGCTCGCCGGCGTCCATATGCCGCTTCGCCTGGCGACCGAGCTCCGTGCCGGCCGCGACCGCCTCGCGGAGCATGTCGCCGGTGGCGATCTGGACGACACCCCAGCGGACCACAGCCCGCCGTGCCTGCGTCCCCTTGCCTGCCCCCGGAGGTCCCAGGAAGATGACCCGCACAGGCGTCAGGCCTTCCAGCCAGGGCCGAGACGCGAGCAGACCAAGGACGCAGCCCCGAGGGGCGCCGAGGCGTCTGCCGCATCCGTTGAGGCCCGAGGGTCGAGGACGCCGAGATGCGACGCGGATCGACCCTGGCTCATGCCCGGACCTTCTGGCGGCGCCGCAGGAACCCCTCGTAGTGCCGCATCAGGAGATGCGATTCCATCTGACGGACCGTATCCAGGGCAACCCCGACCACGATCAAGAGGCTCGTCCCCCCGAAGAAGAACGGGACATTGAACGCCCGGATCAGGAAGTCCGGGAGCACCGAGATCAGCGCTAGAAAGATCGCTCCCGGCAGGGTGATTCGCGTGAGCGTCCGGTCGATGAACTCGGCAGTCTTCTTTCCCGGTCGCACGCCCGGGATGAAGCCGCCATACTTCTTCATGTTATCGGCCAGATCGTTCGGGTTGAAGACGATGGCCGTGTAGAAGTACGTGAAGAAGATGATGAAGCCCATGTATAGCAGGTAGTAGAGCCCGTGCTGCGGTAAGGGCCCCGGCGAGAGCGCGTCGGAGACGGCCTGCATCCACCACGCCGGGATGAAGCGTGCCAGGGTCGCCGGGAACAGGATGATGGACGAGGCGAAGATGACCGGGATCACGCCCGCCGTGTTGATCCGGAGCGGGATGTGCGTGGACTGGCCCCCGTAGACGCGGCGGCCCACCACGCGCTTGGCATACTGGACGGGGATCTTCCGCTGTCCCTCCTGCATGATGACGACCGCCGCGGTCACGGCGACCATCAGGACCAGGACCCCGAGGAGCACGAGCGGCTTCATCTCCCCCGTGGAGAGGAGCGTGTAGGTGGCGATGAGCGCCGAGGGGATGCGGACGACGATGCCAGCGAAGATGATGAGCGAGATCCCGTTGCCGATCCCCTTCTCCGAGATCTGCTCGCCGAGCCACATGATGAGGGCCGTCCCCGAGGTCAGCGTGATCATGGTGAGGAGGCGGAAGCCCCACCCCGGATACGGGACCAGCGATCCCCCCGCCGGATCGTTCATACCCTCGAGTCCGATCGCGATGAACAACGACTGGAACGCGGAGAGGAGGACCGTGCCGTAGCGGGTGTACTGGGTGATCTTCTTCCGCCCCGCCTCCCC
>CAZDYT010000264.1:0-5834 GCA_964509395.1 uncultured bacterium | reverse complement strand
TCGACTTCATCGCCTGTCCACCCAACACCCGGGCCATTCACCTGCAGACCCACGGCGACGTGCTGCTGGCGACGAACCTGCCGAGCGTGTGGACCATGCAGGTCTTGAGCGAGAAGGAGTATTTCGCGGGATCGCCCGCCGACAAGCTCAGGGAGCGGGCTGGAGAGTTTACCGCCGGGCTGCGCGTGTTCGACATCGCGCGGCCCGACAAGCCGCGCGAGCTCGCCTTCATGCCGATCGACGGTATCGGACCGCACCGGATCTGGTACGTGGGCGGCCGCTACGCCTACGTCTCCGCGCACTTCGCCGAGTTCACGGATCATATCCTCGCGATCGTCGACATGTCGGATCCGACACGGCCCCAGATCGCCGGCCGTTGGTGGCTGCCCGGCATGTGGCGCGGGGGCGGCGAGACGCCGACCTGGCGCAGCGGCCGTCGCTATGCGCTCCATCACGCGCTCGTCGCCGGCAGTCTCGCCTACGGCGCCTGGCGCGACGGCGGCCTGACCGTGCTCGACGTCAGCGAGCCGACCCGACCGAAGCTGCTCGCTCACCGGAACTGGGACCCGCCGTTCGGTGGCGCGACGCATTCGCCGCTGCCGCTCCCCGATCGGAACCTGCTCGTAGTCGCCGACGAGGCCAACTTCGCCGATTGCAGCCAGGGCCTCCGGTACACCTGGGTGTTCGATGTGCGCGAGCCCAGCAATCCCGTGAGCATCGCGACGTTCCCGATCCCCTCCGAAGCCGACTACTGCGCCAAGGGCGGGAACTTCGGTCCGCACAATCTGCACGAGAACCGGCCAGGGTCGTTCCAGAGCTCGCGCTTCATCTTCGAGACGTATTACAACGCGGGCGTGCGGGTGTTCGACATCGACAATCCGTTCCAGCCGCGCGAGGTGGGGTATTACGTGCCGCCCAATCCCGAGCGCATGATGGACCCGCGTCCCAACCGGCCACGCGTGATCCTGTCCTGCGACTGCTATGTCGACCCGAATGGCCTCATGTATCTGACAGACACCAACGCCGGCCTCTACATCCTCCAGTTCGAGGGCGCCTGAGCGCCTCGCCGGCGCCGCTCAGCCCGCGACGCAAGCACGAGCCTCCGGCGGACTCGATCTGCGACCGCCTCATTCACACCGCGCAGCTTGGTGGCAGAGGGTGCCTGGCGACCCGAGACAGGAGACGACGATGACGACCATTCAAGACCGGCCACCGCTTCAGCCGGGGGAGGCAGCTCCCGACTTCACGCTCGCGACCGTGCCCAACGAAGGGTTCGTGTCGCTGGCCGACTACCGTGGCAAGACGCCGGTGCTGCTGGCCACGATGCGCGGGCTGTACTGCGCGTTCTGCCGACGCCACATCGCGCAACTGGGTATCACACGCCAGAAGCTGCAGGCCCTCGGCGTAGAGGTGCTCGCGATCGTTGCCACCAAGCCCGAACGGGCACGGCTGTACTATCGATTTCGGCCGGTCGGCGTGCCCCTGGCGGCCGATCCCGATTTGACGACACATCGTGCGTACGGAGTGCCGAACCGAGCGATGACGCCCGAGATCTGGCAGGTTGTCGCGTCCAAGTACGTCGACCTGGCCCGTGAACTGAAGATCCCAGCGACCGACGTGGCAGACATAAAGAGCGCCCTCGGCCGCCAGGACGGCTTCGAGCCGATGGCGACCGACCAGGAAGACTTGCAGCGCCATGGCGCCCAATTCGTGGGCCAGTTTCTGGTCGATCGGGAAGGCATCGTCCGCTGGGTCAACATCGAGGGGGCCAAGGAAGGCCTCGGCGGCATGGAAAAGTTCCCGACCGACGAGGAGTTCCTGGCTGTGGCGCGGGCGCTCGCGTGACATGCCGTTGCGGGTTCCAGGCGCCGCCCGCGTTCGCCTTCTGCCCCGAGTGCGGCGGCACACTGCCCGCGCCCTGTCCGTCGTGCGGCGCGAGCCGCGCTTCGACCCTGTCGAGCGCCGCCTCGCCGAGCGGCCGCCGATCACCGTGCCGACCATCGTGTTGCACGGCGCCGAGGACACGGTCGATCCGCCGGTCCGTTCCGGACATCAAGATCGACCGATGCAAGACCAGCAACTCGCTCCCAAAGGAGGGAGACAAGAGGTGAAACCGTTCACCACGATCGCAGTTGTCGTCCTTTCACTGATCGCCCTGCTGCAACTGCTCCGCTTCATGTTGAGATGGGAGATAACCCTTAACGGCGCGATTGTCCCGGTCTGGCTGAGCGGGATCGCGTTCGTGATCGCGGGTGGGCTTGCGGTGATGCTCTGGCGGGAAATGCGCCGGTGAGGCTTCCGGTCTAGTGCGGGTCCAATTAACTTCGCCTCGCGTCGTCCTCGGTCGTCGGCGGCCCTCCGAGAAGGGAGCGGCGGCCCGAAGGCCGCAGGCCGGAGGCGCCGCGACCAGATGGTCCATGGCGGCATACGCCTCGGGCCGCCTCCTCCCTGCGTCCTAGCCAGGCTCGTTACTTGGCCCCGCACCTGCGGTCGTCTCCAGATTCGCTCCGAGCTTCCGCACGTCAGCCCCCATCGCAGCGACGCTGCCACCTGTCTGCGGCGCCGCCGGCAGGGTGGCGAAGCCCGGAAGGCGGGGTCTCGTAAGTGCTTGATTTTGCGATCTCGACCGCCGACCTGCGGAAACCGCGCCGAGCAGCTGACAAGTTTTCGTCCAGGCCGGGCGGCTCTTGTCGGGGCCCGCGGGGCAGGGCCGCCGGCGGGTCCGATCGGCGGGCCGGCCCGCTGGTTTCTCCCGGTTCCTAAAGGTGGTCGATCCGACCCCGCCCCTTGGTAGACTTGTTGCACACCGGCACCCGGGGCGCCTTCGCCGAGGGTGGCCGACGCCTGGAGCAGGAGCCTTCCGGAGACGAAGCGGGACAGATGGATCGGGCAGGGTCGCAAGACAACGATCAGAACGCGAGCCCCGGCCGGGTGGACTCACGCCGTCGAGGCCTGCTGGGCGAGCTCCTCGTCAAAGATGGGTTGATCACCGAGACCCAGCTGGATGAGGCGCTGCGCGCTCAACGAGATCTCGAGCCGCAAACGCCGCTGGGCCAGGTCTTGGTGAACCGGCGACTCATCACCCAGAAGCAGCTCACGCGTGTTCTCCACCAGTACCACCGAAAGTATCGGCTCGGAGACATCCTGGTCGAGACGGAGACCATCACGGAGGAGCAGCTCCACATCGCGCTGGGACACCAGAAAAAGACCGGGCTTCGTCTGGGGGACGTGCTGCTCCAGCTCAACTTCGTGACAGACGATGAGATTAGCCGGGCGCTCTCCACGCAGTTCGGCCTGACCCTCGTGGATCTGGATCGGCTCATCATCGATCAGAGCGTCGCGAGCCTGGTTGACAAGAGCTTTGCGCAACAACACCGGGTTATTCCGATCGCCAAGTCTGACAATACCATGGTGCTCGCCATGGACGACCCATCGGACCTGGGGGTCGTCGCGGAGCTCGAGGCATCCACGGGGTGCCGGATCAGCGTGGTGACTTCGACCCACTCCGCGTTCCGCCGCGCCTTCACCCGGGCATACGGGGCAAGCCCGGAAGAGGGGCTTGCCGGCGAGTATGAAGAGCTCAAGACGGCGCACGAGAGCCTGCGTGAGGAGCATAGGCAGGCCCTGGCGGAGCTCGAGGCCGCGCACGAAGCGCTGCGGCAGCAGCGCGCGGAGGCGGCGGAGGCGCTCCGGGAACTCGGCGAACGACACGCAGCGCTGACGCAGTCTCTGGCGGAACTTCAGGCGGCGCACGAGGCGCTGCTCGGGGAGCACGCGGCGAACACACAGGCGCTTCGCGAGCTTCGAGAAGCGCACGAAGCCATCCTTCGGGAACGGGAGTACGTCGCCAGCCAGCTGGAGGCCGTGCTGCGTCGTCTCAAGCCCTGAACGGCGATCGCCCGTCAGAGCGCCCGGGAGCCGAGGGGCGCCGCGGGCTGTCGCGCTTGTGTTCCTCCCCGAACTTTCCCGGGTGTCCGAAGTTGAAGCGCGCTTTGGCGTGCCCCCGCTGTGGCGGGCGGCTGCGCGTGATCGCTACGGTCGAGGACCCGCTCGCGGTGCGCCAGAACCTCGCCGCCCGGCGTCCGGCCGAGACGCGCAACGAGGACTTCAGACCAGCGGCCAGGGGTAGCGGTGGCCGCCGCGGTCCACCGGGAAGTGGCCGTCGGCGAGCAGCGCCCGGGCCCGCGCGAGGAGCGCCTTCCGCTCGGCCGGCGCGAGCAGCCCGGCGAGCGTCTCGGGTAGGCCCGCGTCGACGAGCCGGCGGACGTCGCGGAGCGAGGCGTCGGGGATCGCGTCGCCGCCGAAGTCCCAGATGACGGTGCGGAGCTTCGGCTCGGCGTGGAAGCTGAGGCCGTTGTCGACGGCGTAGATGCGGCCGTCGGGGCCGAGGAGGCAGTGACCGGCCTTCCGGTCGGCGTTGTTGGCGAGGAGGTCGAACGCGCAGATCCGCCGGAGCGCCTCGTGGTGCTTCGGGTCCTCGCGCAGGGTGAAGTAGTGCTGCTCGAAGTCGGCCGAGACGAAGAGCTGGAGCGACCCCGGGCCCAGCGGCCCCTCCCGCCGCACCGTGAGCGGGACCAGGCCCCAGCCGAGGGCCTCCGACAGCTGATACGCGGCCACTTCCCGCTTGAAGAGGCCCCGGGGAAAGTCCCAGAGGGGCCGCTCGCCGCGCTCGGGCTTGTACACCGCCAGCGCCGTGGCGCCGCCGAGCTCGACCTCCACCAGGAAGGTCGCGTTCGAGCTCCAGGGGAGCCGCCCCTTGACGCCGACGTCGCCGCGGCTGAGCAGGTCGAGGGCCGTCGGCCGATCCGCCATCGGCCTCAGTTGCGCCCGTGTCCGTTGCTCCGCGGGCACACGTGCCCGTCGGGGTTCTTCGGCTGGCCACAGACCGGGCAGGACGGCCGACCGGCCCGGATCAGCGCGCGTGCTCGCTCGACGAAGGCCGCGGCCTGTGCGCGGCTCACCTGGAACCGGGCCGAGGCGGCCTCGTCCCCGCGTTCCTCCTCCGTGAGCTCCTCGGCCACGATGACGAACCGGTCGCGCGCCTCGTCGTAGCCGACCCTGAGCGCCCGCGCGGCCCAGGCGGGGGCGAACGGCTCGAGCAGCGTCAAGGTCGCCGGGGCCACCGCCGCCGCGGCGGGGAGCTTCGCGAGGAGGGCGGCGAGATACTCGGCGAGCGCCCCGACCTGCTCCTTCTCCACCTTGAGCGTGACGAGCCTCCCGCCCTCCCGGGCCTGGAGGTAGAAGACGCGCTGGCCCGGCGGCCCCACGGTGCCGGTCGTGAAGAAGTCGGGGGCCTTGAGGTCGAACGACGGGCTCACGGCCGTCCGAGCCCGGCGAGGTCCCCGCCTGTCGCGTTCACGGTGAGGACCACCGGCCCCTCCCGCCCGTAGGCGATGGCGGTGACGGCGGCCGGCGCGATCACGATCCGCTGAAAGAGGTCGAGGGGCATGCCCAGCGCGTGGGCGACGGCCGCCTTGATGGGGTCGGCATGCGAGACGGCCACGATGGTCTCTCCCCGATGGCGCTCGACCAACCCGCCGATGGCCGAGGTGATCCGCGCCTGCATCTCGATGAACGACTCTCCGCCGGGAAAGCGGAACCCGCTCGGATGGCGCTGCACCGCCTTCCACTCCGGCCGCTTGCGGAGCTCTCTCAGCTTAACGCCGGTCCATCGCCCGACGTCGCATTCGTTCAGCCCGGGCTCCACCCGCACGGCGAGCTTCCGCGCCCGGGCGATCGGTGCCGCCGTCTCGCGCGCCCGCTCCATGGGGGACGCGTAGACGGCCGCGACGCGGGTGAGCGGGCCGAGCCGCTCGGCCAGCGCGTCGGCCTGC
>CAZDYT010000263.1:2103-5854 GCA_964509395.1 uncultured bacterium | reverse complement strand
GGATCAAGCTGGCCGGTGCGGCTGCGCGCCTCGCGGGCCCGGCAGACGGGCTCGCCCTCATGGTCGTGCCGTCCTCCCGCCACTACGACGGCCGGAGCGCCAACAAGCCCTGGCTTCTGGAGGCCCCGGACCCGATGACCCAGCTCGTCTACGAGAGCTGGGTGGAGGTCCCCGCCGAGGCCGCCCGGCGCCTCGCGATCACCACGGGCGACGTCGTGCGGGTCGTCTCGCCCCACGGCCGCGCCGAGGTGCCGGCGTACGTCTCAGAGACCCTGCATCCCGGGACGGTCGCGATCCCTCTCGGCCTCGGCCACACCGAGTACGGCCGCTTCGCCCGAGCCGTGGGCGTGAGCCCGCTCGGCTTGCTGCCTGGCGACGTCGACGCCGCGTCGGGGGGGCCGAACTGGCTCTCGGTGCGGGTCACGCTCGAGAAGGCCGGTCGCCGGTCGACCCTGGCGACGCCGGCCGGCGTCACCGACGTGGACCCCGAGCGGGAGATCGTCGAGACGATCGCGCTCAAAGATGCGGTCGTGGCCGAGAAGAGGGGGCACGCGCCCGTGCATGCGAACCTCCCCTCGATGTACCCCGACCTCAAGTATCCCGAGCACCGCTGGGGCATGACCGTTGACCTCGACTCGTGCACCGGGTGCCAGGCCTGCGTCGTCGCGTGCCAGGCCGAGAACAACGTGCCGATCGTGGGGCTCGCGGAGGTCCCCCGAGTGCCCGAGGCCCCGAACCCGATTGCGGCGTCGGGCAAACAGCAGATCGGCTACGGGCGCAACCTCCTCTGGCTCCGTGTGGAGCGGTGGTGGGACCACGGGCACCCGCCGGGCGGCGCGCGCGGGCCGGCGGCTGGCGCGGGCCGGCCGCCCCAGGCGCGCTTCGTGCCGATGCTCTGCCAGCACTGCGAGGTGGCGCCGTGCGAGCCCGTCTGCCCGGTGTTCGCCGCGTACCACACGCAGGAAGGCCTGAACGGCCAGGTTTACAACCGCTGCGTCGGAACCCGGTACTGCGGCAACAACTGCCCCTACGTCGTCCGGCGCTTCAACTGGTACCGGTACGAGTGGCCGGCGCCGATGACGTTGGTGTTGAACCCCGACGTCGCCGTGCGGGACCGCGGTGTGATGGAGAAGTGCACCATGTGCATCCAGCGGATCATCGCCGGCAAGGACCGCGCGAAAGACGAGGGCCGCCGGCCGAGGGACGGCGAGATCCTGACCGCGTGCCAGCAGACCTGCCCGACCCGGGCGATCGTCTTCGGGGACCTGAAGGAGGCCGAGAGCCGGGTCTCGAAGCTCTCGGGCTCGCCGCGCGGCTACCACGCGCTCGGCGAGCTCGGGACGCGCCCCGCCGTGACGTATCTGAAGAAGGCCGTCAAGGAGTCGCAGGCGTGAGGCGGCCCGGGTCGGGTCCAGGGCGCGGTGCCGTGGGCGCTGCCGAGGAGTCATCCGCGTGAGCGCGGACGCCGATCCCGGAATGCCGCGCCCGGTGGCGGGCGGGAGCGGGCCGACCTATGCGGATGTCAACCGCGACATCATCCGGACGCTCGAGTTCCCGTCGCCGCTCTATTTCGCCGGGATGTCGCTGGTCGCCCTCCTGCTCGCCACGGGGATTCTCGCCTGGACCGGGCAGATCTACTACGGGATCGGGATGGGCGGCCACCGCGCGCCCCAGATGTGGGCGACGTACATCGTCAACTTCGTCTTCTGGATCGGCATCGGGCACGCGGGCACCCTCATCTCGGCGATCCTCTATCTCTTCCGCGCCCGGTGGCGGACGTCAGTCTACCGGGGCGCGGAGGCCATGACCGTCTTCGCCGTCATGACCGCCGGGCTCTTCCCCGTCATTCACGTCGGGCGAATGTGGCTCCCGTACTGGCTCCTGCCGTATCCGAACCAGCGGTACCTCTGGCCGGCCTTCCGCTCGCCGCTGTTGTGGGACGTGTTCGCCATCTCGACCTACCTGACGATCAGCGTCGTCTTCTTCTACGTCGGCCTCATCCCCGACATCGCGGCCGTTCGCGATGGCACGACCGGGATCCGGCGGCGCATCTACGCCCTGCTCGCGGTCGGCTGGCAGGGCACGGACCGCCAGTGGCGTCACTACCGGCGGGCCTACGGGCTCTTCGCGGCGCTCGCGACGCCGCTCGTGGTGTCGGTCCACAGCGTCGTATCGTGGGACTTCGCGATGGCGCTCGTGCCGGGATGGCACTCGACCCTGTTCGCTCCGTTCTTCGTCGACGGCGCCATCTTCTCCGGCTTCGCCATGGTGCTGGTCCTCCTGCTCCCGATGCGCTATTTCTTCAACCTGTACTCCTACATCACCGAACGGCAACTCGACATGATGGGGAAGCTCCTCCTCGTGACGAGCCTCGTCCTGTCGTACTTCTACGTGTGCGAGGGGTTCGTCTCCTGGTACAGCGGGGAGCCGATCGAGCGCGCCTCGTACCTCTTCAAGTGGGTCGGGGTCTACGCGCCGTGGTGGTGGCTGCAGATCTTCTGCAACAGCGTGACGCCGCTCGTCTTCTTCTGGCGCCGAGCCCGCGTGCACGTCGCCACCCTCTACGTCGTCTCCATCCTGGTCCTGCTCGGAATGTGGCTCGAGCGCTTCAACATCATCATCCCGGGCCTCGCTCACGGCTTCTACCCCTATGCCTTCGGAACCTACGCGCCCAGCCTCACCGAGTACGCGATCCTCGTCGGCAGCTTCGCCTGGTTCTTCATCCTCTTTCTCGGCTTCATCAAGGTGCTGCCATCGGTCTCGATCGTCGAGGTCAAGGAGACGATCCCGCACCCGGTGCGCGAGGGGCGCGCCCACTGATGGCCGGGGCCGGAGTCCTGGGCGTCTTCGTGCACGTGGACAGCGCCATCCACGCGATCCGCGAGCTTCGGGGGAAGGGGTTCGGCGCGATCTCGGCCTACAGTCCCGTCCCGCTCCCGGAGATCGAGGAGGCGCTCACCGGCTACGGGCTCCCGAAGAGCCCCGTGCGGCTGTTCACGCTCGTCGGGGCGCTCACCGGCATGACCAGCGGGTTCGCGTTGACCATCTGGTCGTCCCTCAAGTGGAACCTGATCACCGGCGGGAAGCCCGTCGTCTCGATTCCACCCTTCGTCGTGATCGCCTTCGAGTTGACCATCCTCTTGGGCGGGCTCTGCACCCTGCTCGGGCTCTTCGTGACGGCCCGCCTGCCGCGGTTCCGCGGCTCGCCGCGGTATGACCCGGGGCTGACGGCGGATCGCTTCGGCGTCGAGGTCGCGTGCGCGCCCGACCAGGTGCGTGCCGTCGAGGAGATCCTCCGGCGGGCCGGGGCCGAGGAGGTGCGGACGTGAAGTGGGTGTTCCTCCTCTGCCTGCTGGCGGTCTTCGGCGCGGGCGGGCTCATGGGGCTCATCGTCGTCTACCGCTGGATGACCAGCATGCAGGCGGACGTCAAGGTCGTCCCCGGCCAGGCCGAGCTCGTCCGCATGGCGCAGCCCGTGGGGACGGTGCCGCGGACCGGTGGGGAGCTGGTCGTGGCGCGCGAGACGTACGCGACGCGGAAGAATCCCGTTCCACGGACGCGGGAGTCGGTGGCGCGGGGTGAGGCGCTCTTCGCCATCTACTGCACCCCCTGTCACGGGGCGCGCGGCAAGGGGGACGGCCTCGTGGCGCCGCGCTTCATCCCGCCCCCCGACCTGACGAGCCCCGTCATCCAGGGGCGGACCGACGGTCACATCGCGTACTACATCGGCTACGGCGGGGCGATCATGCCC
>CAZDYT010000263.1:245-2093 GCA_964509395.1 uncultured bacterium | reverse complement strand
CTGTCCGTGAGCGAGCGGTGGGATCTCGTGAACTACCTCCGGACCCTGGCGCAGAAGTAGCCGTGGCGCCGCGCGAGGCGACGCCCGCGCCCGACGCCGTGGAGCCCCCGCGGGGCCCGACGACCCTCCTCGCCGCGCTGGTCGGCGTCGGCGCGATCGCGTTCGTGGTGGGCCTCCTCACCGGCGCGGGGCCCCGGGTCTGGGCGACCTTCCTCGTGAACCTCCTCTACTGGTCGGGGCTCTCGGCCGCCGGTCCGGCGATCGCCGGGATCTTCGAGCTGACCGAGGCCCGGTGGGCGGTGCGACTCCGGCGAATCGCCACGACCACGGTCGCCTTCATGCCGGCCTCGTTCCTCCTCTTCCTCGTGCTGCTCGCGGTGATGGATGCCATCTATCCCTGGGTCACGAAGCCCATTCCCAGCAAGGCGGTGTGGCTGAACCTTCCCTTCATGGTCTTGCGCATCGGCATCGGGGTCGCCGTGCTGTACTGGGTGAGCATCCGCTTTGCCCAGGCGGTTCACGCCTCCCCTGCCGGCGCGGCGGAGGAGCCCGGCCGGATCCAGCGCGCGCGCCTCGCGGTGCTGATGCTGTTCCTCTACGTGATCGTGATCTCGCTCTTCGGGTTCGACCTGGTCATGACGCTGGACCCGCACTGGTTCAGCGGGCTGTTCGGCGGGTACTTCGTCGTCGGCACCCTGTACGCGGGGTTCGCCTTCCTGGTGGTGCTCGTCGCGGCGCTGAGCGTCGGCCGATCGACCTGGATCATGCCGCCCACGGAGGTCCAGGATCTCGCGAAGCTCGTCTTCGCGACCTCGATCCTCTGGATGTACTTCTTCTGGTCGCAGTACCTCGTCATCTGGTACGGCAACGTGCCCATCGAGACGCGCTACGTCATCGCGCGCTTCTTCGCGGATCCGTGGCGGGGGCTCGCGGTCGCGGCCTTCCTCATCGGCTGGCTCATCCCGTTCTCGTATCTGCTGGTGCGGCTCACGGGACGGCCGCCAGAGAGCCACCGGCTCCTGGTGGGGGTCGCGTGCCTAAGCCTGCTGGCCATCTTCTTGGAGCGCATCGTCCTCGTGTACCCGTCGGTCGTCCGGCAGGCCGCGTTCCCCTACGGGCTCATCGACATCCTCGTCACGGTCGGATTCGGCGCGCTCTTCATGCTGTCCTATCTCATCTTCGTACCCCGCCTCGGGCTCCTGACCCGCGTGGAGGGCTGAGGCGCCTCTCGGGCTCCTGGCCCTCGAGATTGCGTTGCCCCACCACGAGCGGGACGGTAGACTGAGCATCCGCCATGCTCTCCGTCGAAGAGGCCCTGGAGCGCGTCCTTGCCGTGACCCCCGTGCTCGGCTGCGAGACCGTGGAGCTGACGGCGGCCCTGGGGCGCGTCCTCGCCGAGCCCGTCGTCGCGGGACGCGACCTGCCCCCCTGGAACAACTCCTCGATGGACGGCTACGCCCTCCGGGCGAGCGACACCGCCTCCGCGACGGCCGACCGGCCGGCCCGGCTGCGGTTGCTCGGGGAGATCCCGGCCGGCGCGGTCGCGGAGCGGGAGGTCGGGCCGGGCGAGGCCTACCGCATCCTGACCGGTGCGCCCATGCCTGGGGGCGCGGACGCCGTGATCCCGCAGGAGGAAGTGCGGCGCGAGGGCACCGTCGTCGTGGTTCCGCGGCCGGTCGGGCGCGGCGACTTCGTCCGGCCGCAGGGCGAGGACATCCGGGCCGGCGAGTCGATCCTCGCTTCCGGCGCGCTCCTCGGGCCCGCCGCGCTCGGCGTCCTCGCCGCGCTCGGCCGGCCGCTGGTGCGAGTCTACCAGCGGCCGCGGGTGGCGATCCTCTCGACCGGGGA
>CAZDYT010000263.1:0-235 GCA_964509395.1 uncultured bacterium | reverse complement strand
AGATCCCCAACTCCAACACCTACACGCTCTCCGCCCAGGTCCGCGAAGCCGGCGGGATCCCGGTGAACCTCGGCATCGCGCGCGACGCGCGTGAGGAGCTCGAGGAGCGCTTCCGCTGGGGCCTCACGGCCGACGTGCTCGTCTCCTCGGCCGGGGTCTCCGTCGGGGATCGCGACTTCGTGCGGGGGGTGATGGAAAAGCTCGGGGCCGAGCTCGACTTCTGGAAGGTCTCGAT
>CAZDYT010000262.1:0-5893 GCA_964509395.1 uncultured bacterium | reverse complement strand
GTCTGGAACAGCCCCCGGAAGGGCTCGGCGACCCCCGGGTCTCCGGTGAGCGCCCCCTTGCGGAGGCCGAAGAAGAGGTAGTTGATGCCGAGCGCGGTGACGTCGTCGGCCGGCTCTCCCCACTCGCCCCGGCTTCGGTCCAGCACCGAGAAGTCGATCCCCTCGCGGAAGAGGAGGTTCCATGGGTGGAAGTCGCCGTGGGCCCGCGCCAGCCGGTGGGTCCGGTGCCGAAGCCGCCAGCGCCACGACACCGCCGCGCGCTCCAGGGCCTCGCAGGCGGCCGGCGGGAGCAGCGGGCAGGGGTGGGGGTAGCTGTCGAGGATCCCCATCAGGCACTCGCCGTGGCCGACCAGTTCACGGATGCGCCGCTGGTAGAGCGTGGGCTCGTCGCGCCGGCCGGCGTGGACCCCGGCCAGGAACCGGGCGAGGGCCATCGCCCGTTCGACGTCGAGCGGGCGGGCGGGCTCGCGAAGGAGCCGGTCGAGATCGCGCCAGTAGGGCTCACCCTCCGCCTTCTCGACCAGCTGGAAGAACTCGGCTGCGTCGGCGACCGAGACGAACTCGCCCGAGGCCCGGACGAGGCCGACGTCCGCGCTGCGGACGTGGCGCGGAAAGCTGTTGTAGGCCCCGTGCCCGTAGAGCGCCTGCCACGCCCGGTCGGCCGGGTAGTCGTGGCCAAACCCCTGGACCGGGCGCGTGCGGGCGACGACGAACGCCCGCGGCACCCCGTCCACGAGGCACTCCACCTCGAACGGGACGCCGTAGCCGAACCCTTTCGGGTCGATCTGGCCGCCGTTCGCGGCTCGGAGCGGTCGCAGGACCAGGACCTCGACCCGCGCGCGGAGGACACGGGCGAGGTAGGGCGCGAGCGCCTCGGGCCGGATGACCGGGGCCGGGCCGGCCATGGTTCGCTCCATGCCGTCCGCCTCGGCGCCTACCGGCCGCGGACGGTGAGCACCGGGCACGGGGCGATCGCGATCACCCGGGCGGCGACACTGCCCAGGAAGAACCGGCTCAGGCCGGTGCGCCCGTGCGTGCCGATCACCACGAGGTCGGCGCGCCGCGACTTCGCGGCCCGCGCGATCTGCTCGTGGGGGATTCCGCCGGACACCAGGAGGCTCGAAGCGCGAACGCCGGCCCGCTTGGCCTTCCCGATGAGCCGGTTGAGGTGCTTCTCCGCCTCGGCTCGCACGGACGCCTCGATCTTCTCGTAGCTCTCGGGGGGCACGTAGCCTTCACCCGCGACGGGGATCACGGGGGTGAGCACGTGAACGATCGTGAGCCCCGCCCGGTTCGCCTTGGCGAGCTCGACGGCGCGGGCGAATGCTGCCGCCGAGGCACGGGAGAAGTCCGTGGGATGCAGGATGTGGCGAAACGTCGGCATCGGGGCCCTCCCTGTCCACCGGTCGGCTCACGGGCCGGTCCGCCCGTGCTCCGCGGGCGCGACGCCGGCTGGGAGCGGCTGCCCCGGGTCCGGGGTGGTCCCTACCCAGGGCCTCGCCTGTTCCCGGCCGGCCGGGATTTCGAGGGGCGCCTGGCCGTCCCGCACCACGAGGATCGGCGTCGTCGTCCCGCGCAGCACCGACTCCGCCACGCTCCCCAGGATGAGTCGGCCCAGGCCGCCCCGCCCGTGCGTCGTCATCACGATCAGGTCGGGCCGGTTGAACTGGGTCGCCTCGACGATGCAGGAGGCGGCCGACCCGTACCAGACGGACGTGCTCACGTTCTCGAGCCCTCCGGCGCCGAGGCGCGCCTTGACCCGGGCGAGATACGCTTCGGCCTCCTCGACCACCCTGATCTCGGCGTCGGTCGGGTCCGCGCCCGGGAGGGTATGGGCCTGCGCCGCGCGGAGGAGCAGGAGCCGCGCCCCCGACACTCGGGCAAGCTCTGCCGCGGTGCCAAGCGCGCTCTCCGCGAGCAACGAGCCGTCGAGCGGAACCAGGATTTTCTCGAGCTTCATGAGACGCCCTCCTTCGTCGCGTGGAGATCGTTCTGCCGCCTAGAAGGGGCTGCAACCCGGGTGCCACCCCGAACCCGGCGAGATTTCGGCGGTTTCGGCGCTGCCGGGAGACCCGGGAGCTGGGGCGTTGGCGCCCCACCTGTCGCGCGGTCGTCCCGCCCCGGGCGGCGGCACCGCCGGCCGTCCCGTCACTCGGCGTACCGGCGGTAGAAGCGGCCCTTCACCACCTCCACGAGGGCGAGATAGCTCCCGATCATCGGGCTCAGCACCCCGAAGAACAGCGGCGGGAGCGGCGTGAACCCGAGCCAGGGGGCGAGTGGCGTGAACGGGAGCAGGGCACCGACCGCGACACAGGCCCCGACGTTCCAGGCGAGGGTGCGGCTCGGTGGGCTGGCCCACGGCCGGGCCGCGGTGCGGATGACGAAGATGACGAGCGTCTGCGTGGCCAGGGACTCGACGAACCAGCCGGTGCGGAAGAGCGCGGGACCGGCGTGGAAGACGCCCAGCATCACGGCGAAGGTCCCGAAGTCGAACGCCGAGCTGAGCGGCCCCAGCACGAGCATGTAGCGGCGGATGAATGCCACGTTCCAGCGCCGGGGCTTGATGAGATACGTGCGGTCGACGCGATCGGAGGGGATCGCGACCTGCGAGATGTCGTAGAGGAAGTTGTTCAGGAGGATCTGCAGCGGCTGTTGAGCGCGGCGAGCCGGATCACCGTCTCGTCGTCCTCGCCCCGGATGTTCACGTGGCGGTCCGCCGTGAGCTCGCCTCGCGTCAGCGTCCCGGTCCTGTCGCTGCACAGGATGTCCATGCTGCCGAAGTTCTCGATCGCGGCCAGGCGTTTCACGATCACCTTGCGCCTCGCCATGCGGACGGCGCCGCTCGCCAGCGTGACCGACACGATCATCGGCAAGAGCTCGGGCGTGAGGCCGACCGCCAGGGCGACGGCGAAGAGGAACGACTCCAGCGGGTCGCGTCGAAGGAGGGCGTTGACGAGGAAGACGAACCGCCGCGTGCCGCGCTCGAACTCGGTTTCCGGCGGGCGTCCCGTCAGCTGCGCCGCGACGCGCGCAAACTCGGTCCGCCGACCCGTGTGGACGACGACCGCGACGCCGCGCCCGCTCACCACGGACGTCCCGTGGAGCACGGCGGTGGTGGCGCCGGTGAGCCCGCTGCCGGGGACCCCGTCCGGGTGGGCGTGCTTTTCTACGGGGAGCGACTCCCCGGTCAGGGCGGCCTCGTTCAGGACGCGATGACGATGGAGCTGACCGGCTGCCGGAACGCCGCCGACACCGCGCTGGCCAGGAGGAGGATGAGGATCAGGGGGTTCGCCAGGTACCGGGCGATCTCGCGGGCAGCCTCGAAGCGCCGCGGTGGGGCGAGTTGATTCGGCCCCCAGCGCCCCAGGCGCGTGGCGGCCTCGGCGGAGGTGAGACCGGCCGGCGAGCCGGCGACGTCGCGGAGAACCTCGTGGGCCGCTACGAATCCTCGGAGAAGGACGACGCCCCCGAGGTCGCCTTCGTCGTCCAGGACGGCTGGCAAGCGCAGGGCCTCGGGGCCGTCCTGCTTCACGATCTCATGCGAGCGGGGGAAGCGCGCGGCATCCACCGGTTCCGCGCCTACGTGCTGGCGGACAATGCGAGGATGCTGGGCCTCCTCGCGCGCTTCACGCGCGTCCTGGAGAAGAGGACCGAGGGCAACGCGGTGGAGCTCCTCTTCGCGCCCGGA
This sequence comes from uncultured bacterium, assembly GCA_964509395.1. Classification (GTDB taxonomy): domain Bacteria; phylum Methylomirabilota; class Methylomirabilia; order Rokubacteriales; family DASRDR01; genus CAZDYT01. Next base: position 2,205 of record CAZDYT010000262.1, on the reverse strand, counting down.
GACGGGTGAGCGCAGCCGTTCGCGCCGCGAACGGCCTCCCCCTTCGTGCGGATCCACCTGAATGCGGCGAGCAAGACAGGCCGCCGCGGGTGGCGCGGGCGACAGGCCCCCGGCGGCCTGCCGGGGAACTCCTCGCCGATCTTCCTGTTGAACCCGAGCGCGGGGTTAGCCGGTAGCGCTTGCTCACGGGTCGTCGGGAGTCAAGCCGGTCCGCTTGGCAATTCGGGCCAACATTCGGGGCCCGATCTCCTCATCGTCGTGAAAGGCAAACACAAAAGTCGTCCCGACCCTCGCGCGCCAGCGTGCGATGGGAGCCAGACTGCCGCTTGATCACCCAGCCGATCCTGAGAAGCGCCGCGAGCACCCGTCGGGCGATTAGACGGCCCGCGGATCAGAATGAGCGCATCACTCTCAAGGCTCACCTACCGCTTCACCGGCGCGACGCGACTCAAGACAATGGGCGAATGTTCTGGTTCATGTGGAAGAAATTGTTCGGATCGTACTTCGTCTTGAGCTCCTGGAGCCGCCGGTAGTTGGGCCCGTACGCCGCGGCGATCGGATCGCCCGTTTCATCGTCGCCCAGGTAATTCACATAGCGGCCGGAGGCGACGAAGGGCTCCATCTCCGCATACGTTTTCCGCGCCCACGCGATGCACCGATCGGTATTTGCCGGCTCCATCCATTCGGAGAGCACGACAAGGTTGTAACCGTCCACGCGGTGCGGGAAGGCCGTGTCGCCGACCCCTACCCGGGTTGCAGCACCGTGGAAGTGCTCGAGGAGCAGCTGGCCCATTGGGGTGGGGCACCGGGCGAAGCACTCGATCATCGTGTCGATAGCATCGTCGCTCAATTGTGCAAGGAAGCTCGACTTCCAATAGTTGAGCGCCCCTTTCGGATAGGCGGCATCGAGCATCCCGTTGAGCTGACAGTAAGGCATTGGGCCGATGGCATCCATCACCGGAGACCCGAATTGCTTGAGCGGCCGCATCGCCGTTTCGCCCGCGGCAAGCGAGCCACAGTGACACGTCACCATCGCCGCCAGCTTCGCGCCCGAGCCGTCGGGGGCGTGAATGAGGCCCGCGAACACGGTGAACTCATCGGGCAGCGACGCAGTGCAATCGCGGAAGAACCTCAGCACGTCGCGGGCGCGGTCAAACGGGTGCGCGACCAGGCCGCCTGTGATCGTGGGCCCTACCGGATGAAGGTGATATTCGAAGGAGGTCGCCACGCCGAAGTTTCCACCTCCACCTCGAACGGCCCAGAACAGATCGGCCTGTTCATCCTTGCTCGTCCGCAACACCTGGCCTTCGGCGGTGACGAGTTCGACGGACCGAAGATTATCGAGTGCCAGGCCGTACTTGCCCATCAGCCAGCCCACTCCACCGCCGAGGGTGAGCCCGGCGATTCCCGTGGTAGACACCACACCGCCCGTGACCGCCAGGCCGTGCAGCTGCGTCTCGCGGTTGAGCTCGGCCCAGGTGACGCCACCCTGGGCCTGCACGGTACGGGCGTAGGGGTCGACGTGAATGCCTTTCATCGGCAGCAGGTCGATCATCAGTCCGCCGTCGACGGTCGCACGCCCCGCCACGTTGTGGCCGCCGCCACGGACCGCCACCTCGAGACTCAGCTTTCGCGCGAGGTGGACGGCGTCGACGACGTCGGCCACGCCACGGCATCGGGCAATCAATACCGGGCGTTTGTTCACCAGACCGTTGTGGACTTTCCTTGCCTCCTCGTAACCCGCATCGGCGGGCTGTAGGAGTTGCCCCGAGAACTTGCTGGCAAGCTCGATGACAGCGTCGGCGACGGATGGAACTGACGTCATGGCGTGTTTCTCCTTCGTGTAGGGTTGATGAACCTCACATTTGATAAGACCGTCTACCGTCCGCGGTGTGCGGCGGCCCACAGGCACTCAGATCTGGGACGACTGCAACGTTCCCGCTGCGGGCCGGCCGCTCGACCGGGTTGTTGGACGGTCTCCAAAGCACCCTTCCGCGGCTGTTCCTACTCGATTACCTGATCCGCCCGCGCTCGCAAGGCCGACGGGATCGCGAGACCCAGCGCCCGGGCGGTCCTCATATTGAGGACCAGCTCGAACTTCTGCGGTTGCTCCACGGGCAGCTCCTGCGGCCTGGCCCCCTTGAGAATCCTGGGGCTTGTCGCAAAGTAAGGGGCAGAAGGGGGGGCTGGGATAAAAGGATGGGG
>CAZDYT010000261.1:0-5898 GCA_964509395.1 uncultured bacterium | reverse complement strand
ACGACCATGGCGAACCATGTGGAGGTGAATCCGCGCGCTCACATCCTCACGGAGCCGATGGCGGTCGAAATCCAGAAGCACATGCTCGAGCACGCGGACGGGAGCGGGCCCCCCGGGGTCATCATGCACTACAACTGCCGGAAGTTCTCCTGTCCCGGCGACCTCGTGGAGAACCTGACCCGCATCGTGAAGGCCTACCCGAAGTTCGTGTACCTGATGCCGAACCCGACGATGGACGCCCGGATCGCGGTGACACGGTTGGGCGACATCCTCGTCCTCGACGAGTTGGACCCGGGGAGGATCCAACGCTTCATCGAGAGGTAACTCCGCCCTGGCCGGGTGGTCACAACAGGGGCGTCCGGTGACGCTGCCAGACACGAAGGGTGCCAGCACAGCGCCTTGGGCAGCACGAGGAGCGAAATGCCTATGAGCTCTCTGATCCAGCGGGTCGCGGTTGCAGCGCGCCTTCTCGGGGCGATGCTTGGATTCCTCATCAAGGGTGGGGGAGAGTTGCCCCCCGTGGGCCCGGCAGCCCGGTCGCGCCCGGGACCTCGGCCCAACGCGAATTTTCCGGCGCCCAGCGACGAGGGCAAGGTCGGTCCCGAGCTCTCCGCCATGGGCCTGCTTCACGAGCCGGAGTACTTCGCCGAAGCCATCATCAACCCGAATGCGGTCGTCGAGAAGGGGAAGGGCTACGAAGCCGCGGACGGCTCCTCCCAAGATGCCGTCCGACAACGACGCGGTGACGGTGCAGGAAGTGGTCGACCTCGTCGCGTCCCTGCGGTCACTGCGGCCGCCGGCGGGAGCGCCGACGAGCGGCGGGCACGGGAGCGAGATGAAGCACTGATTCTCGCCAAGAGGAGCGGACAATGGCCCCGTGGTGGTGGTTGCACAAGGTCGGCGGCGTGGGCATTGCGTGGACGCTCAGCGGGGTGCTCGTCATCGGCACGGCCTCCGCCCAGCCGCCACCTCTGCCCCGCGAGGTCCATCACATCCACGGTGTCGCGCTGGACCGGTGGGACCCTGAGGTCGTCTATGTCGCCACCCATACCGGGCTCGTGCGCATCCGCCCGACGGGGCCACCTGAGTGGGTCGGTGCCCCGTTCGACCTCATGGGCTTCACCGCCCATCCGCGCGACGCCGGGCAGCTCTACGGGTGGAACGTCGGGGAGGAGCAGCCCGGACTCTATCGGATCTCGGCGACGACGTGGATCGCGGAGCGCCTCTCCGCGCGCGGGTTATCGGACGTGCTGAGTCTCGCCTCCAGTCCCGCCCCGAGCGGGCCGCTCCTGGCCGGGACTAAGGCGGGACTGATGGCCAGCAACGACGGAGGGCTGAACTGGGTCCGGGCCCCCGGCATCCCCGCCGATGCACCGGTCGCGGCCGTGAGCTACCACGCGACCGATGCCCGGGCGGTCTACGCGTATGTCGGCCGACCCGACCTCGGGCTCATGCGGAGCCGCGACGCCGGCGCCACGTGGGAGTCGACCGGCCTCGGCATGGAGGCGTCCGTGCGCGTGGTTGCACTCGCGGTTGGCCCCGGCCACCATCTCGTTGTCGCGACCGCACGCTCCGATGTCGTCCGATCGCGGGATAGTGGGCGCACCTGGCTGGCGGTCGTTGAGCGAGGTCGGCCCGTAACCGTCGGGCGCTGAGCGGCGCGGCGTGCCAAGGCCGCAGTTGAGGCGGAGGAAGGACACGTATCGTATGCGGATGCCCGGATTCGGACTGGCCCTTCTGGCGCTCGTTCTCGCACCCTTCGCCGCGTGGGGTAGACAGGAGCGAGTGTTTGTCACCGTCGAGGGGGCAGGCGGCCTCGCCCTCGTCGCAGCCGGATCGTCGGACATGATCCCGCTCGGCGGGCGTCCACACAACGTGGCGATGAGCCGGGACGGGCGCCTCTGGGTCACGGATGACGCGCACCCGCGCGTCTGGGCCGTGGACCCCACCACGCGGAAGGTCGCGGGTTTGCCCGTTCGCGGCAAGCGGCCTCACGGGGTCGCGGTGACACCGGACGGGAGCCGCGTGCTCGTCGCCTCGGAGGCCGATGGCCTCCTGGAGCAGTTCGACACCGCGGCTCTGACGGCCGTCGCCTCGCTCACGCTCCCGGCGCGTCCCCATAACGTGGCCGTCTCCCCGGACGGGCGGACAGCCTGGCTCACCTCTCCCTCCGGAAGCCGCCTGCTGGTCGTCGGGCTGCCGGAGCTGAGGCTCGTGCGATCCATCGAGGTTCAGGGGCAGCCGCACGACCTGGCGTTCACGCCGGATGGCCGGGAGCTGTGGGTCACGCTATGGGGATCGAGTGAGGTGCTGGTGTTCGGGGCGGCGGAGGGCAGGCTTCTGGGTCGAGCCACGGCGGGGGGCACGCCCCATCACCTCGCTGTCACGCTGGACGGCAAGCAAGTCTGGGTCACGAACCACGCGTCGGGCGACGTCGCGGTCATCGACGCCGTCTCTCGCCGGTTGATTCGGCGCATCGCGACGGGGCCCAGTCCCCATCACGTCGCCTTCAGCCGGGACGGGACCCGGGGCTACGTCGTGAGCGAAGCCGCGGGCGACGTGGTCGAGGTCGATGTGGCGACCGGAGGCGTCGTGAGCCGCACACCCGTCGGGCCGCGTGCCCACGGCGTGGCGGTCGGGCCCGAATAGCCATCGTGAGGTTCCGGCAGTGGGCGCTGGCTGCGGGAGCGGGTAGTGTCCTAATTTGCTGGTCGGCCCAGGAGGTTCTGGCACAAAAAACACTGACGGCCAAGATGGCGAAACCACCTTGGCCGTCGCGTGCCTGACCCCTGGGATGGCTCCCAGGCAGGCGTCCTCGCAAGACTGATGTTCTCTCCGCAGGGTGCTGGCTGTCAAGAAGCATATCCGGGACTGAATGGGGCGTCGGACCCTACAGGTAGGGGGTGAGGCCGGCGGGGGACTTGCACCCCAAAGGGTCGCCTTGCGAGGACGCCCGCCTTCTATTCAGCCACGCCGGCCGCAACTGACCACGTGGACGATACCGCACTCGGCCGCAACGTGTCAACCCATTTCCCATCCCACTAGCGCGACGCAGCGCGTCAGAAGATTCGCCTTGCATCCCATCGCATAAGTGGGATAGGATGACCGCTCAGGAGGCTTGCGCCATGACGATGAACCTGGCCGCGCTCATCAAAGAGAAGCAAGCTGCGATTGCCAAGCTTCAGGCTGAGCTGGACGAAGCGAAGGCACTCTTGAATGGGGCGGGCCTTCGTGCGGTCGCTGAGCCGTCCCGCTCGCCGCTACGGGCGGTCAGAATCAAGGGGCGGCTCCGCGGGAAGCGTGCCGCTCCGTTCAAGGCCGAGTCAAGTGTCGGACTCGCGATCCGGGTGCTCAAGCAAGAGGGTTCACCGCTGCACGCGAAGGACTTGGTGGAGCGGATCGGGAAGCTTGGGCATAAGGTGAAGAAGACGACGTTAGTCGGGAACATCGCACGGCTTGTCAAGACCGAGAAGCTGTTCTTCCGCGCCGGGCCGAACGTCTTTGGGCTGCGCGAATGGCAGAAGCCGTGAACGTCACAAACGAAAGGCCGCGCCTTTTCGACGCGGCCTCCCGGTTTGGCGGAGGTGTGGCCGAGCGGTCGATGGCAACGGTCCTTAAAACCGTAGCTCCTGCTCATCCCAGGAGCCGTGGGCTCGAATCCCACCGCCTCCGCCAAAATACTCAACGAGCTATGCGCTTCGGATAAGTTCTCCTTCGCTACGCGCCCATCCTAGCACGGCCGCCACCACCCGCCAAGGCTAGGGCGAGGGGGTGGAGGGCCGGGGTGTCGTCGTCTCTCTACCTCCCGCCTTGGCCTTTCCCCATCGCTTCGCCGCACCCATCCGGCCGATTTCGGAGAGCTGATCGGGAGTCAGGTTGGCCGCTCGCGCCTTCCCGCCCTTCCGGCCACCTTTTCGGCCCAGGGCTACGGCATGCGGATTCTTGACCACGGACAGAGTATACCTGACCGCTCAGCCAGAGTCAAGAAATAGTGCTTGACATATACCTAAGCGCTTAGGTATACTAGAGGCATGAAGAAAGAACCCCTGAACCGCGTGAACGGCTCAGGGGTGGCGTCACACCCCAACCGCCCGAAGGCCGCTAGGATGCCTGACACGCCATGCCTAGTTTACGGCCTTCCGGGCAGAAAGAGAAGGCCGACCGTGTACGTCCTGAAACCCGAGAAGAAGCTGGCCGTGATCGCCACCCTGGTCGAGGGGAACAGCATTCGGAGCACCGAGCGCCTGACCGGTGTCCACCGTGACACCATCATGCGGCTGCTCGTTCGGACCGGTGAGCGTTGCAACGTGATCCTGGGCGAGACGATGCAGAACCTTCGGTGCCGCAGCCTCCAGGTGGACGAGCTGTGGACGTTCGTCCAGAAGAAGCAGGCCCGGCTGTCGTTTGAGGATCGGCTCCGACTGGACGTGGGCGATCAGTACTGCTTTTTCGGCATCGACGCCGAGACGAAGCTGATCCCCCATTTCGAGGTCGGCAAGCGCAACATGGTCACGGCCTACCGATTCATGGACGCGCTCAGGGCGCGGCTCGCGGAGTCGTTCCGCTTCCAACTGACGACGGATGGGTTCGTGCCCTACATCGGGGCCGTCGAGCACGCGTGGGGCGCGGACGCGCCCGACTTCGGCCAGTTGGTGAAGCTGTACGGGGCCTCGCTCCCCGGCCCGGCCCGCTACTCGCCGCCCAGGATTTTGGAGGCGGTCCCAACCGTCGTCCACGGGGACCCCGACCCGGCGTTGATCTCGACCAGCTTCGTGGAGCGCGCCAACCTCAGCGTGCGAATGGCGTGCCGCCGGTTCACGCGGCTGACCAATAGCTTCAGCAAGAAACTGGAGAATCTGAAGGCCGCGCTTGGCCTGTGGTTCGCGTACTATAATCTGTGCCGGATTCACCGGACGCTCCGGATCACGCCCGCGATGGCGGCCGGGGTGACGGATCGGGTGTGGGAGCTTGGTGAATTCCTGACCTAGACTCCCTGGAGGTCTTTCCCATGTTCGAGCAAATCATTCTGGATGCTGCCAGAGAGGCAGGCGCTACGACCCATGAACAGTACGAGCTGGCGAGAAGAAGGCAACCGGGAGACTGCACTCCTGAGCCTTGTCCGCATCGGGACCGACTTCGCTCTACCGACACGGAATGGAAACACCAACTTCGACGAGAGCAGCAAATCCTGAAGCACCAGGGCAAGATCGTACTGAAGCGGGGCCGCTGGCTCCTGAGGTCAAATTAGGACACTACCCGGGAGCGACTGTCGTCGTCATCGGCGTCGCGTGGTGGTTCACGAACCGGGAGGGAACCGACCGGCCGGTCGTCGTTCCCGAGCTGTCCGCGGAGGCCCGAGCGGGCAAGGAGGCGTTTGACCGGAACTGCGCTCAGTGCCATGGGGAGGACGCGCGCAGCAGCCCGAAGGGCCCGCCCCTCGTTCACCGGACGTACCAGCCGGCGCTCCACGCCGACATTGCCTTTGAGCTGGCCGCCCGGCAGGGCGTCCGCGCCCACCACTGGCGCTTCGGCGACATGCCCCCGCAGCCGGCCGTGGCAGCGGTGGAGATCTCGGGGATCACCACATATGTTCGTGAGCTGCAGAGGGCCAACGGGATCCACCGCTAGCGAGCCGGAGTGCCTGCGAGGTCGGGGGTTGTTTAGGGGCGGGGCCGACAGAGCGCTCGAGGTCGCTGACCAGTCCGCGATGCTCCGGCGGGGGCCGAGCAGGAGTCTGAGGCTAGTGCCAGTAGCCTGGCGCTAGGACCCACCCCCACCCGTTCCAGACCCACCGCGGTGGTACCCAGACCGGGCCCGAGCCGTGCCAGCCATGGTGGCCCCAGCCACCGTGCCCGCCGTGATAACCCCACCCGGGGTGGCCCCAGCTCGGGTCGCGCC
>CAZDYT010000260.1:0-5951 GCA_964509395.1 uncultured bacterium | reverse complement strand
CGAGTGGTCGGGAGGGGGCCGTCTCGTTCGCCACCGAGATGGTCGGCGGGCTCACAACCCTGGCGACCACGAGGAGTCAGGGTGGTAGGGGCAATACCTTGCCCGTTTCTTCGTCCAGGATCCTCGCCGGTGTACGAGATCGCCTCCCAAGGCCGCTCGGCCGTTGCGGCGAGGCGCGGACTGCCGAAGGCACGCTGGCGGCCGCCTGACGAGTCGCGAGACGACACATGACGCGCGTGCAGGAAACGACGCCAGAAACCACTCGGGAGGAAACGCACATGACTCCGCACCCAGTGGATCGCCGGACCTTCCTCCGTTTGACGGGAGGCGCGGCCGCCGCCGCAGCGATGATCGCGGCCGGCGTGCCCCTTGTTTCGGTGCCCGCGGAGGCCGGGCTCTGGGGGTTGGAACTCACGGCTTTGAACGATCACGAGGCGATGACTCTGCTCAAGGTCGCGCGCCGGGTCTTTCCCCATCGAACTCTCGCCGATGTCTACTATGCGGGGGTGGTCAAAGCGCTCGATGAGGATGCGCAGACGTCGGCCGACACCGCGAAGCTGCTCAAGGACGGCGTCGCCGCCCTCGACAAGGATGTGGGCGTCGAGTGGATCGACCTGTCCCCGGGGTATCAACTCGCCACGTTACAGGCGCAACCCAAACTGCTCGACGCCGTCAAGGGCAAGGCCGTGGTCGCCATCTACAATGACCCCCTCGTGTGGCGCCACTTCGGCTACGAAGGCCCCTCCTATCAGTACGGCGGTTACCTTCGCCGGGGGTTCAACGACCTGAACTGGCTGCCGGACCCGCCCGAAGAAGCAAGCCCGAAGGCAGGATGAGGAGGGCGATGCCATGGCCACGTTCGATCTGAACGACGACAGCGTCGTAGTGGTGATCGGCAGCGGCGCGAGCGGCGGAACACTCGCCAACGAGCTCTGTCAGAAGGGCATCAAGGTCGTCCTGCTGGAGGCGGGGTCGCGGCTGTCGATCGGAGACTTCGTCAACGACGAGTGGCAGGCCTTCACGCAGACCGCCTGGCTGGACAAGCGCACCACGTCGGGCACCTGGCGTGTCGCCAAGGACTTCGCTGGCCTGCCCGCCTGGATCTGCAAGACCGTGGGGGGCACCACCGTGCACTGGGCGGGGGCCAGCCTCAGGTTTCAGGAGCACGAGTTCCGCGCCCGGACCGGGTACGGGAACATCGCGGGGGCCAGCCTGCTCGACTGGCCGCTGACGCTTCAGGAGCTGGAGCCCTACTACGACCGGGCCGAGGACAGGATGGGGGTGACCCGGACCCACGGGATCCCCGGGCTCCCCGGCAACAACAACTTCAAGGTCATGTACAACGGCGCCACGCGCCTGGGTTACAAGAACGTGCATACCGGCCGCATGGCCATCAACAGCCGGGCGCGGGATGGTCGCCCCGCCTGCCAGCAGCTCGGCTTCTGCTTCCAGGGTTGCAAGCTGGGGGCCAAGTGGGCGGTCCTCTATACCGAGATCCCGAAGGCCGAGGCCACCGGCAAGCTGGACCTCCGGCCGGAATCCCACGCCCTCATGATCCAGCACGACGCCAACGGCAAGATCACCGGCGTCCTCTACGCCGACAAAGCCGGCGGCCAGCACGTGCAGAAGGCCCGGATCGTGTGCGTCGCCTGCAACTCGATCGAAAGCCCCCGCCTGCTCCTCAACTCGGCCTCGTCCCGGTTCCCGAACGGCCTGGCCAACTCCTCGGGGTTGGTGGGCAAGCACTACATGCGGCACACGACCGGTTCGGTCTACGCCATCTTCGAGATGACCGTGAACATGCATCGCGGCACCACCATGGCCGGGATCATCACGGACGAAAGCGGCAACAACCCCGCCCGCGGCTTCGTCGGCGGCTACGAGCTGGAGACGCTGTCGCTGGGCCTGCCGTTCCTGGCGGCGTTCCTGAACCCCGGGGCCTACGGCGAACCCTTCACCGAGGCGCTCGATTACTACACGCACATGGCCGGGATGTGGATCGTGGGCGAGGACATGCCGCAGGAGACGAACCGGGTGACGCTGCACCCCACCGAGAAGGATCAGTACGGGCTCCCCGTGCCCAACGTCCACTTCGACGACCATCCGAACGACGTCGCCATGCGCAGCCACGCCTACCGGCAGGGCTCGGCCGTCTACCGGGCGGTGGGGGCGCTCAAGACCTACGAGGTGCCGCCCTACCCCTCGACCCACAATCTTGGGACCAACCGGATGAGCGCCAGGCCGTCGGACGGCGTCTGCAACAAGTGGGGCCAGGCCCACGACATCCCGAACCTGTTCATCTCCGACGGCAGCCAGTTCACCACGGGCGGTGCGGAGAACCCGACGCTGACCATTGTGACCTTGGCCATCCGCCAGGCCGAGTACATCGCCGACCAGATGTCGAAGAGAAACGTCTGAAAGGCTGAAGCCGACCCGTTTCCGTCGGGTCGCGTATTTCAGTGGCGGCCGCGGGGGCGCGCGGAGGCGGGTCTCGAGGGCCAGGCCCTACATGCGGCGCGAGGCGCTCGACGCGGATGCCGGCCATCACTGCGCGACCGCCGTCCGCTCCGGCCCCGCGCCGACCCGGCCCAGGCGGGCGGCCACCCCGATGGCGGCGGTGATGATGAGCATGCTGACGATCGCGAGCGCCGCCACCGGCTCGAGGTAGCCGGTCTCGTAGAGGTTGTAGACCGCCACGGCGAGCGTGATGGACTCGGAGCTGAAGAGCAGGATGGAGGCGCTCAGCTCCTGAAGGGCGGGCACGAAGACCAGGAGCCATCCGGCGAACAGGCCCGGACGCGTCAGCGGCAGGGTGATGCTGCCGAGCGTGCGGAGCCACCCGGCGCCGGTGATGCGCGCCGTCTCCTCGAGCGCCGGATCGACCTGGCGGAAGGCCGCGTTGGCCGCCCGCACGGCCAGCGGGATGTAGCGGCCGGTGTAGGCGAGCAGGATGATCCCGAGCGTGCCGTAGAGCGGCACCGGCACGCGCAGCCAGAACTGGATCAGCGCCACCGCGACCACGATCCCCGGGAGGCCGAGCGGGATCAGGGAGGCGTAATCGAGCCACGTGCGACCGCGCAGCTCGGTCCGCAGGTCGAGCCAGCTGATGAGGCTGCCGAGCAGCACCGTCAGCGTGGCGGCGGCGCTCGCCAGGATCAGGCTGTTCGCGATGGCGCGGCGCGTGACGTCGTACTCGAAGAGGATGAAGCGGTAGTTCCGGAGGGTGAGGTTCTGCCAGAAGCCGAGCCCCCACGACTTGCTGAGCGAGACGGCCAGCAGCGTCAGGTACGGCGCGACCACCGCGATGACGAACACGGCGGCGCCGAAGGCGAGGAGCGCCCACCGGGCCGCCCCCAGGTCCACGGGCTCGCGCCGGAGGCCCTTGCCCCCGAGCGTCACGTAGGAGCGCCTCGCCAGGTAGCCCCGCTGGAGGTAGAGGGCCAGGACGGTGATCGCGACGAAGATCAGGGAGAGGGCGGAGGCGAGCCCGTACTGCGGCGGGTAGTCGAAGAGGGCGTAGATGCGGGTCGGCAGCGTGAAGACCCGGCCCGGCAGGCCGATGATCGCCTGCGAGCCGAAGAGCGCGATGGCGTTGACGAACGCCAGGAGGGCGCCGGAGAGCACGGCCGGAGCCACGAGCGGCACGGTGATCGTGCGCGCGGTGCGCCAGCGGCTGGATCCGAGGATCTGGGCCGACTCCTCCATCGACACGTCGGCGGCCTCGAGGGCGCTCGCCGCCAGGAGGTAGACGAACGGGAACGTGTGCGGCACGGTGACCAGGACGAGCCCCGCCATCGAGTGGATGTTGAAGGTGAGCGCGGGGACACCGAGGACGTCGCGGACGAAGCGGTTGACGAGGCCCGCGTTCGGGCTGAACAGGTAGACGAAGGCGATGGCGGAGAGGAACGGCGGCGTGATGTAGGCGACCGTGGCCGTGAGCCGGATGAAGCCCTTGAGGGGGACGTTGGTGCGGCTCGTGGCCCAGGCCATCGGGAGGCCGACCGCGACGCTCAGGAGGGCCGTCGAGAGCCCCAGGACGAGCGAGTTCCACAGCGCCTGGACGTAGAGGCGGCCCCCGAGCGCGCGGCGGAAGTGCTCGAGCGTGAGCCGGCCCTCGGCGGTCAGGCTCGCCCAGACGAGAGAGCAGAGCGGGAGCACCACCAGCACGAGGAGCGCCAGGCTCGCTCCGGCCATCACGGCGTGCTCCGATCGGAGCGTCCGCCGCCAGGCAAGCCGGGGTATCGTGGCTGCGGTCCGGTCCAGGACTCTCTCCCCGCTGTCGCGCCGTGGTAGAGTGCGCGTGATCCTCAACTTCCGGGATGAGGCGGACGGAGCGATGATCCGGGATCGACGCGCGTTCGTCAAGCGGAGCGACGCGCTCGGCGAGACGCTCGCGCGGTAGGAGCGCCATGGTCGAGCACGCGCGGGCGGTGGTCATCGGCGGCGGCGTGGCCGGGTGCAGCGTCACCTACCACCTGACGGCGCGCGGCTGGCGCGAGGTCGTCCTCCTCGAGCGCGCCGAGCTCACCAGCGGCTCCACGTTCCACGCGGCGGGTCTCGTGGGCCAGCTCCGCTCCTCCGTCGCGCTCACGCGCCTGATGATGTGGAGCGTCGAGCTCTACCGGCGGCTCGGCGCGGAGACCGGCCGGGATCCCGGCTGGCACGAGGTGGGGAGCCTCCGCCTCGCCTCGTCCGCCGAGCGGATGGCCGAGCTGCGCCGGCAGGCGGGGTGGGCCAAGACGTTCGGGCTCCCGCTCGAGGCGGTGCGTCCCGAGGAGGCGGCCAGGCTCTTCCCCATCATCTCGCTCGACGGCCTCCACGGGGCCGTCTACCTCCCGACCGACGGGCACATCGACCCCGGGGGGCTCGCGGCGGCGCTGGCCGAGGGCGCGCGGCGCCGCGGCGCCCGGATCCGCACCGGCGTGCGCGTGACCGGCATCACGGTCAAGGACGGCCGCGTCCACGAGGTCCAGACCGATGCGGGTCCCATCCGGGCCGAGGTGGTCGTCAACGCGGCCGGGATCTGGGCCTCCGGGATCGGCCGGATGGTGGACGTGACGATCCCGCTCGTCCCCATCCGCCACCAGTACCTCACCACCAAGCCGATCGACGGCGTCCACCCGCGGATGCCGGTCATGCGCGACCCCGATCTCCTCGACTACTTCCGCGAGGAGGTCGGGGGCCTCGTCGTCGGCGGGTGGGAGCGGAACCCCGTCCCGTGGGGGCTCGACGGCATCCCCCCGGACTTCGCGAACCGGCTCCTCCCGCCGGACTGGGAGCAGTTCGCGCCGCTCATGGAGCACGCCGTGCGGCGCATCCCGGCGCTGGCGAGCGCGGAGATCGTGCGGCTGATCCACGGCCCCGAGGCGTTCACGCCGGACGGCGAGTTCATCCTCGGCGAGGCGCCGGAGGTCGCGGGGTTCTTCGTGGCCGCGGGCTTCTGCGCCCACGGGATCGCCGGGGCCGGCGGGGCCGGCCGGATCCTGGCGGACTGGATCGTCGACGGCGACCCGGGCCTCGACGTCTGGCAGATGGACCTCCGCCGCTTCGGCGCGCAGTATCGGTCCCGCCGGCTCGTGACCGAGCGCGCCCGGGAGATCTACGCGACCTACTACGACATCCGCTACCCGAACCAGGAGCGCGAGACGGGCCGCGCGCTGCGCCTGTCGCCCGTGCATGTGCGCCTTCGGGCGCTGGGCGCCGTGTTCGGCGAGAAGGCGGGCTGGGAGCGCCCGAGCTGGTTCGAGTCGAACGCCGGGGACGGCACGGAGGCGCTCCGGCCGCGCGGCTTTGCGGGGCGCTACTGGTCGCCGGCGATCGAGGCGGAGCACCTCGGGACCCGCGAGCGCGCGGGGCTCTTCGACGAGACCTCGTTCTCGAAGCTCGACGTCGTCGGCCCGGGCGCCCTGGCCGTCCTCCAGCGGCTCGCCGACAGCGACGTGGACAAGCCG
>CAZDYT010000259.1:0-5952 GCA_964509395.1 uncultured bacterium | reverse complement strand
CGGAGGGGGGCTCCGCCCCCCTTCCGGACCTCCCCCGAGGAGGGGTTGCGCCGGCCAAGCCGGCGCCGACAGCGGAACACCTTGAGGCGCTGCGGTAGTTCCTTCGCGAGTGGCGCGGTTTCTCCGACAGGCTGGCCGCGCGGGGCCTGCCGCGCGGCGAGCGGTCGGTGCCTCAGGCGCGCGTCACCTCGACCATCGCGTCGAAGGCCGCCTGGCCCGCGGCGAAGTGGAAGGTGTCCACCGCCTCGTCGGGGATCGCCGGGGCCCCCGAGGTTAGCCGGTTCAGCCCCGGCCAGCCATCCCGCATCCACACGGTCCCCGGTGGGACCCGGCCGGTCACGCGGGCGCGCGCCCGGAACTCCCCGCGCTGGTTGAAGATGCGGATCGGCGCGCCGTCCTCGATCCCGCGCCCGGCGGCATCGGCGGGCGAGATCCAGAGGCGGGGCTCCGGATCGAGCCGGGCCAGCGTCGGCAGGGCGAGCCCGTGGTCGTAGAAGCCGTGGAACTGCGTGAGGGTCCGCCCCTGGCGAAAGCTCAGCGGGTAGCGGTCGGAGGGCGGCAACTCCGCGGACACCGGCAGCGGCGGGAGTCCGAGCGCCGTCGCGCGCTCGGCGTGGAACTCGACCTTCCCGGAGGGCGTGGGGAATCTGAGGTCGGGGTGCGCGACGTGGGAGACGCGGAGCGCGCGGATGCCGCCCTCCCGGCGGAGCGCCGCGACGGTCGCCTCCCCCGTGGACGGGTGCGCCAGGATGGCGTCGATCGCGCCCTCCTCGGCTTCCCAGGGGAAGAACTCCGCGAGGCCGAGGCGCCGGGCAAGCTCCCGCAGGATCCACGGCGCGGACCGCGTCTCCCCCGGCGAGTCGAGCGCCCGCTCCATGAGGTAGAGGTGGGTGTTCGTGCTCTTGCAGCCCACCTCCTCGAGCCAGGCCGTGGCCGGCAGGACCACGTCCGCGAAGCGGCGCGCGGTGTCGTTCCAGAAGAGGTCGTGGCTCACCAGGAGGTCCGTCCGCGCGAGCCCCTCGGCCACGCGCTCGGCGTCGGCGAACGAGGAGAGCATGTCGGTGCCGAAGAGGAAGAGCACGCGGACCCGCCTGTCCAGGAGCGCCTCGGTGACGCGCGGCATCTGGTTCGGGACGTAGTGGCCCGGCGGCCGGCGCTCTCCGGCGGTGATGTCGCTCAGCGCCTGCCCGTGCGTCGCGCTCCCGTGGCGGGGGCCCAAGCCTCCGCCCGGGATGCCCAGGTTTCCGGTGAGTGCGGGCAGACAGGCGACGGCCCGTCCCCCCTGCCAACCGTTCGCCCCCTTGTGCATCGAGCTGCCGCCGAGGAGGATCATCGCCGGACGGGTGGTGGCATACCGGCGGGCCAGCGCGACGATGCGGTCGGCGGGGATCCCGGTGACACCCGCCGCCCACGCCGGGGAGTATTGCTGGACATGAGCGCTCAGCGCGTCGAAGCCGACCGTGTGTTTTGTCACGAATTCCCGGTCACATAGCCCCTCGGTGATGAGGACGTGCATCAGGGCCAGCGCCAGCGCGGCGTCGGTTCCCGGGCGGAGGAGGAAGACCTCGTCCGACTGGGCTCCTGCCTCGGTCTCCCGGACGTCGATGGTGACGACGTACGCCCCGCGGCGCCGGGCCGCCGCGAGGTGACGGCCGGTGTTCGGCTGGCTCGCGAGATTGGCCCCCCAGAGGATGACGAGGTTGGCGTGGGCCCCCATGTCCTCCTTGGTGTTCGTCTCGAGCGGTCCCGTCAGCCCGATCCCGAAGCCCCCCAGCCCCCAGCAGATCATCGCCGGGTGCCACCACTGGCAGCCGTAGAAGTTGGCGAAGCGCCGCAGGAGGTGCGCTCCGACCCGGACCCCGTAGTTGTTGGCGAAGAGCCCGTGGCCGCACCAGAGCCCCACCGCCTCGCGCCCCACGGCCTGCATCCGCCCGACGATGAGATCCAGCGTTTCGTCCCAGCTCGCCCGCCGCCACGCGGCGTCCGTCCGCCGGGCCCGCACGAGAGGATGGAGGAGCCGCTTCGGGTTCCCGATGATCTCCCGGGACGCCTGCCCCCGTACGCACAGGAACCCCCGGCTGTCCGGGTTCTCCGGATCGCCGCTCACCCCGACCACCCGCCCGTCCTCGACCTCCACCAGCATCCCGCACAGGGTCGGGTGGCAGTTCATCGGGCACATCGTCCGGACCGTCCGCCGCTCGGGTGTACCCATCGTCTCCCTCGGATCAGGCCGAGTATACTGGTGTAGGCCTGGTCCGGGAAGCGCGCGCTCCCCAGCAGACCACGGGTTCGACGTGGCTCCCCGGAGACTGACGGCGTGAGGAGGGACAGCGGCATGAGAACCATTCCCACTCGCCTCTTGCTGGTGGTCGCGATCGCGCTGCTGCGCGGTGCAGTGGCGCTGGCACTCGCCGCCGAGCCGTGCTCCCATCGCGGCCAGCTCGACGCCCTCTACTGCGACGAGAACCGCGACTGGATCGCCGACCCGCCGAAGGAGCCGGCCAAGCTCACGAGCCCGGACCCGCTGATCTTCACGTACGCGCCGGTCGAGGATCCGGTCGTATACGAGGGGGCCTGGAGCGACTTCCTCAGGCACCTGGAGAAGGTCACCGGCAAGAAGGTGAAGTACTTCGGCCTGCAGAACTACGCGGCCCAGATCGAGGCAATGCGATCCGCTCGACTCCACATCTCGGGGTTCTCGACCGGGAGCCTGGTCTACGCGGTGAACCTCGCGGGTGCCGTTCCCTTCGCGATCATGCGCGACGCCAAAGGGGGGCCCGCGGGCTACCACATGGCCCTGATCGCCCACGCGAAGAACGACAAGATCAACTCGGTTGCCGACCTCAAGGGAAAGCGCGTGGCGCACGTCTCCCAGACGTCCAACTCCGGCCACCAGGCGCCGGTCTACTTCTTCTCGAAGATGGGCGTGGCCCCCGGCAAGGGCTACCAGATCGTCTTCTCCGGCAAGCACGACACCAGCGCGCTCGGCGTCGTCAACGCCGACTACGATGCGGCGGTCGTCGCGGACACGGTGCTCGAGCGGATGGTGGCCCGCGGCGTCATCAAGGCGGGCGACTTCAAGGTCATCTACAAGTCCCCCGTGTTCCCGACCGCCGGCTTCGCCTACGCCCACAACCTCGAGCCGCGGCTCGTCGAGAAGATCAAGGAAGCGTTCATGACCTTCAAGATGGAAGGGACCAGCCTCAAGGAATTCGCGGCCCAGGGCCGGACAGGCTTCATGCCGGTGAACTACCAGAAGGACTGGGAGTCGGTCATCGGCATCCTCGAGGCCAACGGCGCGGTCTTCACCAAGGAGTCGCCGGAGTACAAGAGGCTCCAGAAGCCGGGAGCCGAGTAGCCGGCCCGGCGCGTGCTCGAGGTCACTGAGCTCCGGAAGACGTACCCCACGGGGGATCGCGCGCTCCGGGGCGTTTCCTTCACGGTCACCGGGCACGAGATCGTCTTCATCATCGGCCCCTCGGGCTCGGGCAAATCCACGCTCCTGCGCTGCATCAACCGCCTCGTGGAGCCCGATGGCGGCTCCGTCCGGCTCGACGGCCAGGAGATGACGACGCTCGCCGGCCTCGAGTTGCGCGCGGCCCGCCGAGGGATGGGGATGATCTTCCAGGAGTTCAACCTCGTCGAGCGCCTCAGCGTGATGGAGAACGCGCTGTCGGGGCGCCTCGGGTACGTCTCGACCTGGCGAGCCTGGCGCCGGCGGTTCCCGCCGGAGGACATCGAGGCGGCGTTCCGGACGCTCGGCCGCGTGGGGCTCGAAGGGTTCGAGGGAAAGCGCGCCGACGAGCTCTCGGGCGGCCAGCGGCAGCGCGTCGGCATCGCGCGCGCCCTGGTCCAGCGGCCGAAGATCCTGCTCGTGGACGAGCCGACCTCGAGCCTCGACCCACGGACCTCCGAGGCGATCATGACGCTCATCGTGGAGCTGGCGGCGGAGGACGGGATCCCGGCGCTCGTCAACATGCACGACGTCCCGCTGGCGCGGGCCTTCGCGAAGCGCATCATCGGCCTCAAGGCCGGCGAGATCGTCTACGACGGGCCCGCCGGCGACCTGACGGCCCAGGCGCTCGAGCGCATCTACGGCGGCACGTGGGCGGGCGCGGCGGACGCGTGAGCACATGACCGCCCCGAGGTGGCGGCCGCCGTCGGTGTGGCCCCGGCCCTGGATCGGGCTCGTCGTCTGGAGCGCTGCGGTCGCGTTCCTCGTCTGGAACGCGGTCAGCCTGGAGATCAATCCGGACCGCATCGCGCGCGGCCTCGCGCGCCTGGGGACGGTGGCGGCGAAGGCGTTCCCGCCCGACTTCCACCGGAGCGGGCTGCTCGCGAGCGGCGTGATCGAGAGCGTCGAGATCGCCACGCTCTCGACCCTCTTCGGCGTGCTCCTGGGCATCCCGGTCGCCGTCCTCGCGGCGCGGAACGTGGTGCCCCTGCCCGTCTACGCGGGCGGCCGGGCGACCATCACGCTCGGCCGGACCTTCCACGAGCTGATCGTGGCGATCCTCTTCGTCAAGGCCGTCGGCTTCGGCGCGGTCGCCGGGGTCCTGACGCTGACCGTGAACTCGGTGGGGTTCTTCTCGAAGCTCCTCGCCGAGGAGATCGAGCGGATCGATCGCGGCCAGATCGAGGCGGTTCGGGCGACTGGCGCCTCGCCCGGCCAGGTCCTGATCTACGGCGTCCTGCCCCAGGTGCTGCCGCGAGTCGTCGGGCTCACGGTCTACCAGTGGGACATCCACCTGCGGCAGTCGACGATCATCGGCATCGTCGGCGCCGGCGGGATCGGAGCGACCCTCTACAACGCGTTCGCCCGATACGACTTCGACTTCGCCCTGGCCATCATCCTTGTCGTCGTCGCCATCGTCCTCGCGGGCGAGGCGCTGAGCGCAGCGGCGCGGGCGCGTCTACAGTGACCACGCCCGCGCGCACCTGGCGCCGCTTCACGCCGGCCCAGGCGGCGGCCCGGGTCCTCGGCCAGGCCGGGCTCGCGGTGCTGACCGTCTGGATGCTGGCGCGCCTCGGCATCCGCTGGGACTACGTCGCCGATGCCCCGACCCAGATCGGCGACCTCCTCCGCCGCATGTTCCCGCCCGATTGGAGCTTCACCGGCGCCCTGGTGGACCCGCTGATCCAGACCGTGAACATCGCGACGCTCGGCACGGCGCTCGCCATCCTGCTGTCGGTCCCGGTCGCCTTCCTGGCCGCCCGCAACACGACG
This sequence comes from uncultured bacterium, assembly GCA_964509395.1. Classification (GTDB taxonomy): domain Bacteria; phylum Methylomirabilota; class Methylomirabilia; order Rokubacteriales; family DASRDR01; genus CAZDYT01. The sequence goes on along the minus strand of CAZDYT010000259.1, from coordinate 725 downwards.
TTCAACGCCGCCACCTACTGGCTCGGGCGCCTCGTGATGGTCGTGAGCCGGTCGGTGGACACGCTGATCTGGGCGCTCGTCTTCATCCTCATCGTGGGCCCCGGCTCGCTGGCCGGCGTCCTCGCCGTCGCCGTGCGGTCGATCGGCTTCGTCTCCAAGCTCGTCGCCGAGGGGATCGAGGAGATCGACCGGGGACAGGTGGAGGCCGTCACCGCCACCGGCGCCGGCCGCCTCCAGACCCTCCTCTACGCGATCGTGCCGCAGATCCGGCCGGTGGTCGCGGGCGTCTCGATCTACCGCTGGGACATCAACGTCCGCGAGTCGACGGTGCTCGGCATCGTCGGCGCGGGCGGCATCGGGTTCGCCCTGAACGAGGCGATCCTCGGCCTCGAGTGGGACCGCGTCGGCATGATCCTGGTGCTGATCCTCGGCATCGTCATCGCGTCGGAGGCCGGCTCCGCCTGGCTGCGAAGGCGCCTGACGTGAAGACGACGGCACGGCCCGCCGTTCCGAGCCGGAGCGCTTGCCGGCCGGAAGGGTCCTCGGATATCTTGGGGTCGCGAACCCGTCCGGTCTCATGGTCAAGCTCAGCCTCGTAAGCCTCGTCAAGCGATTTCGGGACCAGGTGGCGGTCGGCGGCGTCTCCGTGGATGTGCCCGAGGGCTGCGTCGCCGTGCTCCTCGGCCCGAGCGGCTGCGGCAAGACGACGACCCTCCGCGTCGTCG
>CAZDYT010000258.1:0-5953 GCA_964509395.1 uncultured bacterium | reverse complement strand
GGACGGCCCGTTCGATGATGGTTTCGAGCTCCCGCACGGTCCCGGGCCAGGCATACGTCTTCAGCATCTCCAGGGCGTCCGGGCTGATGTCTCGGACCGCGCGCCCGAACTTCTGGCTGTACCGTCGCAGGAAGTGCGCGGCCAGGAGGGGGATGTCCTCCAACCGCTCTCGGAGCGGTGGCAGCCTGATGGACACGACGTTCACCCGATAGTAGAGATCTTCCCGGAAGGCCCCGGCCGCGATCGCCTGCTTGAGGTCCAGGTTCGAGGCGGCCAGCAGTCGGATGTCCACCTTGATCGTCTGCGTCCCGCCCAAGCGCTCCACCTCGTGCTCCTGGAGCACCCGGAGCAGCTTGGCCTGCACGTCCGGTCGAAGGCTCCCGATCTCGTCCAGGAAGATGCTTCCGCCATGGGCCAGCTCGAACTTCCCGAGCCGCCGCTTGTACGCGCCGGTGAAGGCCCCCTTCTCGTGTCCGAAGAGCTCCGATTCGACCAGCGATTCGGGAATGGCCGGCAGGTTGACGGCCACGAAGGGGTTTTCCCGGCGGGGGCTCTGGTTGTGGATGGCGCGAGCGATGAGCTCCTTGCCGGTGCCCGTCTCGCCCTGGATGAGCACGGTGGTGGTCGTCGGCGCCACCTGCGCGATCAGAGCATAGATCCGAACCATCGAGGAGTGGGCCCCGACGATGGCCTCGAAGCCCTGCGCGTGGTGCAGCTCCGACCGAAAGGCGAGGACGGTCCGCCGGAGAGCCCGTCGCTCCGCCGCCCGGCTGACCTGGGTACGGAGCTCGTCCACGTCGAACGGCTTGGTCAGATAGTCGTAGGCGCCCAGCTTCATCGCCTCGACCGCGGCGCGGACCTCGCGAACCGCCGTCACGAGGATGATCTCGATCGAGTCGTCGATGGTCCGAATCTGCCCCATCAGCTCGATCCCGTGGGCGTCCGGCAAGCGCACGTCGAGGATCAGCACGTCGACGGCGTGGCGCCGGAGCGTCTCGAGGGCCGTCGCCCCGTCGGCGGCTTCGAGGACCCGGCAGCTTCGCCGCAGAATCCGCTGCATGGATTGGCGGACGCTGTCCTCGTCGTCCACCACGAGAACGGTCGGGGCGGAGAGGGGCGGCGGACCCGGGACGGGCGCGGGCAGGGGGGCGGCGCCTGCCGGGGAGCCGGGCGGGCGAGAGTTGGGGTGCTCCGCGGGTGCCGGTGCCATGCAGTCCCTCCCGCGCGACCACTCGCCGACGTGGGCCGCCACCATAGCATGCGGTATGGGAGAGTGCAACGGCTTCGGCCCGGCGCCAGCCGGATCAGAAACGCACGAGGGCCGGGCGGGGTGCCATGGGCCGCCTCATCGCCCGCCGCTGAGCGCGGGCTCCCTCGGCGGGGCAGTGGATGCCACCGCGTCGAGCCGGGGGTCGGCCGCCTCCTCCCATCTACGCTCTCCAGCGGATTGCTCGGCAGGCTGCCCAGCGAACAACACCACGACAGCCCTGGTCAGTGGCACACCCAGGGCAAATTCATCCTCGGTGAGCACCCGCAGCTTGCCCGGGCCCGCTCCGGGCGAAGGCCTCCCGCTCGCGGGCTCGCGCTCGCGATACCAGAATCCTGCGCTCCCCGGGATCTGGAACGGAATGAGAAACAGCCCCCGGAACCTCCCGGTCAGCGTCGCCGCCGGCATCGACCAGCGCCCCTCGAACCGAGCGTAGCCGTCCAGCGCCGTCGTCAGGTCGAGGACTCCCCGCAATGAGCCCGACGCGCTCACCAGGAGCGTGTCGAGGGACCGGCGGTCGGGATCGATGTCGTCCAGGATGGCGAAGCGGCCGCGCACGGGTCCGCGCAACCTGGTGAGGTCGATGGCCGATCTCGCCGATGCGATCACCCATCGACCCGGGGTGAACGGCGTCTCCGGCCGGAGCGGTTCGATCTCGTGCCCGAGGAGCGTCGCCCTGGCGACCCGAAGGTAGGCGGTCCGGCCGTCGCCCCGGGCGATCTCCCGGAATCGTAGCGCCTCGGCGACCTCGTACATCACCAGACGGGCGACGGGGTTCATCCTACCTCCGCCAGAGCCGCATGGAAGGAAAGCGTTCGCGTTCTCGCTGCTCACGCATAGCCTCCTCGAGGATCGAGAAGACGAGGACGTCCCAGTGGAGCCCGTCCGCCAGCGCCGCCTTACGGAGGACGCCCTCCTGCTCGAATCCGTTGCGCCTGAGGGCGTTGATGCTCAGCCGGTTGTACGCGTACACCTTCGCCTCGATACGGCGGAGTCCGAGGGCGTCCCATCCATAGGCCACGAGCAGCCGCGACGCGGCGACTCCCCACCCCCTGCGGAGCGCCTCTTTGCTGGCGATCGCGACCTCGAGGAAGGCGAAACCCTCCGCGAGGTGGATCCCGTAGAGACGCATGAATCCCATCGGTCCGCCGTTCCGACGCGTCGATTCGACCAGGACCGTCAGCGACGTCGGGTGATGCAGGACTTCACCGACCAGTACCGGGTGATAGGCGCCCAGGTGCCGGCATCGGTACAAGAGCTCGCTGCCCACCATCCGCTGGAGCACCGGGTCCGCTGCCCACTCCTCGAAGAGACGGAGATCTCCCCAGCTGGGAATCCGCAGCCCGAATTCGGGCGTCTCCGCGACGAACGCCGTCTGCTCGTCGGCTGGATCGGCGGCGGACAGCCAGTCGTCGGGACGCGGCCGGGACAGACGCTCCTCGACGAGCCGAATCCGTTCGACGAGGCGGGCCTCGATCAGCGCGTGATAGGTCGTCGTCCCGGGCAGGACCTCGACCGGCAGACCGCGTTCGCGTCCGAGCTCGGTGCTTTGCAGGACGGCCGCGAGCCCCACGGCATCCACCGTCTTCACGTCCTCGAGGTCGATGCGGATGCCGGGCACCCCGGCGTCGAGGTACTGTTCGAAGGCCCGGGCGTAGGCGGGCGCGACTCGCACGGTGAGTTCCCCCGGCACGTGGAGGGTCACGCCTTCCGCTTGCTCTGTCAGGCTCACGGCACTCCATCCGGGATCCCGCGGTCCCGCGGGGATCCCTTGTCCTTGCACGGCGCGGTACGCGATGCCCGGTGGAAAGGGGTGGCAATGCCCATGCCAACGCCCAGGCGTGCGCTATCCCGAGGCCACTCAAGCGATCTCCACCGAGTGCGGTCAGGTGGCGTGCACAAAGATTCGTGCATCGGGGCGATGGCGGCGCACAAAAACCCGGCGCGGTCGCTCGGCAGAGTGGACCACGACGCGCCGAAGACGGCGATCTGGCTCCCGGCGACAACATGGGGTATAAGAGAGATCGACGCCTCCACCCCGGGGCCGGCCACATCGGGGGGAACGCAAGGCTCACGAGGACGGCATGACCCTGGCCGAGCTTGTCGGAGACGAATACCCGGTCGTACGCCCGGTCCTGCTCGGCGTCGCGATCATCAACATCGCGTTCGGCCTCTATGTGTATGCGAAGAAGCCCGCGAACTTGCCCAACCGCATGTTTGCCGCGTTCGCGGGAAGCATCGCGCTCTGGACCCTGGGCCTCCTCTTCATCCGCACCGCCAGCTCCCCGCCGATCCTGGATCGCTTGGCGTACGTCGGGGGGAGTCTCCTCGTGCTCTCCCTGCTGGCTCTGTTCAAGAGCCTCCCGTCGGGAGCCACGTTCCGAGGCCAGTGGGACCTGGCCGTCTTCGCGGTCCTGGGGCTCGGGTTCGCGCTACTCTCGCTGACCCCGCTGATCTACCGCGAGTCCGTCGTTCACGCGGGACGGCACCAGAATTTCTGGGGCCCCCTCTACCCGGTCTTCGGGGCGTATGTCCTGAGCTGCTATGCCGCTTCGGTGGCGACCCTCTGGCGGCGGTTCCGTCACGCCACCGGACTGGCGCGGCTTCAACTCCAGTACCTGCTGCTCGGCTTCCTGGGCCCCAGTGTGGCGGCCGTCGTGACGAACCTCCTGGTCCCGTTGTTCGCGGGCACGGTGGTGGTGTCGAGCTACGGGCCCCTGGTCACGATCCCGCTCATCGGCGCGATCGCCCACGCGATCATCCGCCACCGCTTGATGGATATTCGGGTCGTCATCCGGGACGGAACGGTGTATGCCCTCACCGGGCTCGTGCTCGCGACGCCGGCCGTTCTCCTGGTGGTCGCCGTGGAGCTCTGGATCCCGGCGTGGCGACTGGTCGTGGGGGCGCTGACCGTCGGGACGGTCGCCGTCCTGGCGGCGCCGCTGCGGAACCGCCTCCACCGCGTGCTCAATGCGTACGTGTACCGGGAGCGGTATGACTATCACCAGACCATCCGGGAGGCCACGGAGCGGATGGGCCAGCTGCAGCCCCTGGACACGCTCCTCTCCGATCTCCGCACCGTGGTGGACCGTGCGGTCCGGCCCGAAGTCAGCGAGCTCTGGCTGCCGGCCCCGGACGGGTCCGGCTACCGCCGGGCCATGCGAGAGGGCAAGCCCGGCACCGCGGAGGCCGGCGGGCCGGCCACCCTCTCCGCGTCGTCGGCGCTGGCGAGCTGGCTCGCCCTCCACCGCCAGCTCCTGCTGCGAGATGACCCCCCTCGGGCGGATGCGGGAGGACGGGAAGCCGTGGCCGAGCTCGCCGCCCTGGGAGCCGAGCTGGCGGTGCCCATCAGCGCGGACGAGGGGCTGGGCGGCATCCTGCTCGTCGGTCCGAAGCGCTCGGGCGACCCCTACTTCGACGAGGACCTCGCGCTGCTCGGCGCGCTCGCGGCGGAGGCGGCGGTGGCGCTCGCCAACGCGCGCCTCCACCAGGACGTGGTGCGCGCCCGCGAGCAGATCGAGGCGATTCTCGAGACGATGCCGAGCGCCGTGGTCGCGGTGAATCGGCTCGGCCAGATCGAGTGGTTCAACGCCGCCGCCGAGCGCTTGACCGGGCTCAGCGCGGGGTCGGTCCGGGAGCGAGGCCTACCGGTCTCTCATCCGATCTCGCGCCTGATCAGGGCCACGCTCGCTGACGGGCAGCCGCGCCAGGAAGAAGTCGAGCCGAGGGAAGGGACCGGCCCGCGCGTCCATCTGGTCTGCTCGGTGGCGCCGTTCCTCGGTGCCCGGGGCGAGGTCCGGGGGGCGGTGTGCGTGGGCAGCGACCTCAGCCGGGTCAAGGAGCTCGAGGCCGAGACCCGTCGGGTCGAGCGTCTGGCGACGTTTGGCGCCATGGCCTCGGGGATCGCGCACGAGATCCGAAACCCGCTGGTGGCGATCAAGACGCATTTCCAGCTTCTGCCGGAGGCGTGCACGTGCACCGCCCAGGACGACCAGCGGCAGTTCGCGGCGGTGGCCACGCGCGAGATCGACCGGATCGATACGCTGCTCGAGCGGCTGATCGAGACGCGCGACTTCCCGCGGGCCAGCTTCGCGCCGGTCGATCTCCGTGAGGTGGTCACCGAGACGCTGCTCCTGCTCCAGCCCACCCTGAGCCAGGGCTCCGTCACCGTGGTCCAGGCGCTCGAGCCCGACTGCTGGGTCCGGGGCGATCGGGAACAGCTCAAGCAGCTCTGCTTGAACCTCCTGGTCAACGCCAAGGAGGCCGTGGCCGAGAGCGGCGAGATCCGCGTGCGCTGCCGGGTTCGGCGGGGAAGCCCGCGTGCCACCGCGGTCCTCGAGATCGCGGACACCGGACCGGGGATCGCGGAGGCCGTTCAGGAAACGCTCTTTCAACCGTTCGTGACCACGAAGCGGCGCGGCACCGGCCTCGGGCTGGCGCTCTGCCGGGCCATCGCCGACGTCCACCGCGGCACCATCCGCGCCGAAAACCGGGTGCCGGGCCCCGGCGCCGTCTTCACCGTCGAGCTTCCCACCGACGCCGGTCAGCGCTAGTTCAGCGGCCTTCCAACGATCTCCGGCGAATCTCCCGGCAGGCCGCCGCGGGGCCTGTCGCCGGCTTGCCCCCGGGCGGCGGGCTTCGTCACCCGCTCACCCCCTTCCGCAGTTCGGGGAACTGCGGGAGGAG
>CAZDYT010000257.1:0-5955 GCA_964509395.1 uncultured bacterium | reverse complement strand
CCGCGACTATCTCTACGTGGAGGACGCCGTGGACGCCTACCTGCTGGTGGCCGAAGCGCTGGCCACCGGGGACGCCGTCGCCGGGGACGGGGTGAACATCTCCTACGAGCAACCCTTGAGCGTCGTGGAGATCGTGGACCGCATCCTCACCGTGATGGGCCGCCGTGACCTCGAGCCCCGGGTCCTCAACGACGCTTCCAACGAGATCCGCGAGCAGTATCTGAGCGCCAAGCGGGCCCGCAAGCTCCTGGAGTGGACGCCGCGGGTGGCCCTCGACGAGGGGTTGAGCCGTACGGTCGCCTGGTACCGCTTGTTCCTCGGCGGCCAGCCGTGACCATGCAGCGGTCCGACGCCCTGCGCCGCGAGATCCTCGATCTCGTTCGCAAGTACTATACGGAGGCCCACGCCCCGGCGCCGTTTGTCCCCGGCACGTCGAAGGTGCCGTACGCCGGGCGCGTCTTCGACGCGCGCGAGCTGGAGAACCTGGTGGAGTCGGCGCTGGACTTCTGGCTGACCGCCGGCCCCTGGGGCCAGGGCTTCGAAAACGAGATGCGGAAGTTCTTCGGCGCCGTCGACTGCCTCCTGGTCAACTCGGGGTCGTCGGCGAACCTGCTCATGGTGTCGAGCCTGACCTCGCCGATGCTGGAGCGCCCGCTGGGGCCGGGCGACGAGGTGGTGACCCCGGCCGTCACCTTCCCGACCACCCTGACCCCGATCCTCCAGAACGGCCTGGTCCCGGTGTTCGTCGACTCGGAGGTCGGCACCTACAACGCCGATCCCGAGGCAGTCGCCGCCGCCATCGGCCCCCGCACCCGCGCGCTCGTGCTCCCCCACACGCTGGGGAACCCGGTCGACCTCGCGCGCATCGTCCCCCTGGCCGAGCGCCACGGGCTCTACCTGCTCGAGGACTGCTGCGACGCGCTCGGGTCCACGTTCGACGGCCGCCTGGTCGGGACCTTCGGGCACATGGCCTCGCTGTCGTTCTACCCGGCCCATCACATGACCATGGGCGAGGGGGGCGGGGTCATCATCAACCGGGGCGGCCTGACCCGGCCGGCGCAGTCGATCCGAGACTGGGGCCGCGACTGCTGGTGCCCGCCCGGGCAGTCCAACACCTGCGGCAAGCGCTTCGAGTGGCAGCTCGGCGACCTGCCGGCGGGCTACGACCACAAGTACATCTTCTCGAACCTCGGCTACAACCTGAAGGTGACGGACATGCAGGCGGCCATCGGGCTGGCCCAGCTCGAGAAGGTGCCGGACTTCTGCGCGCGCCGCCGCGCCAACTTCCGGCGCCTGTACGAGGGATTGCGCCGGTGGGAGGACCGGCTGGTGCTACCCTGCTGGCTGCCCCAGGCCGACCCGTCGTGGTTCGGGCTCCCGCTCACGGTGCGCGAGGGCGTCTCGCGCCGCGACCTCGTGCGGTTCCTGGAGGACCGCAAGATCGAGACCCGCATGATCTTCTGCGGCAACGTGCTCCGGCAGCCCGCGTTCCGGAACATCCCGCGTCGCGTGGTGGGCGAGCTGACGGGGGCCGACCGGGTGATGAGCGACACCTTCTTCGTCGGCGTCTACCCCGGGCTGACGGGAGAGATGATCGACTACGTCCTGGAGTCGTTCGCGGCGTTCTTCTCCCGCTGACGGCGTGCCCCGCCGTCTCCACCCGATCGCGGCGTCCGGTCCGTGCCGCCATGCCGGCGTGCCCCCTGGAGCGCTCGTCGCCCGCCTGGGCCGGCCGGCGTGTAACCTGGCGTTCCGATTGGCGTGTTTCTTCCTCGAAACCTCTTCTTGACACCCGGCGCCGCCGAGCGCTATCATCCCGTTCAATTTATGAACACGATCCGGTGCTGAGGCGGGAGCACAGGGATCCAATGGATCAGGCCTCGCAGCGCGAGCTTCGGATCCTCACGGAGATCGCCGAGCGCAAGAACCTCACGCAGCGCGGGCTCTCCAAGACCCTCGGCATCGCGCTTGGCCTGACCAACCTCTACCTGAAGCGCCTGGCCCGCAAGGGCTACATCAAGCTCACCACGATCCCGCCGAACCGCGTCAAGTACCTGCTCACGCCGCGGGGGATTGCCCAGAAGACGCGGCTCACCTACGAGTACATGCGCTTCTCGCTGTACCTCTACGGGCAGACGCGCCGGACGCTGCGGGAGGCGCTGGAGCCCCTGATCGCTGAGGACCACAAGCGCTTCGCGTTGTACGGCACGGGCGAGGCCGCGGAGCTCGCGTACCTGACGCTGAGGGAGGTGGGGGTCGACCCCATCGCGGTGTTCGACGGCGAGGGCGGGACCCGGTTCCTGGGGCTGCCCGTGTTGCCCAAGGAGCAGTTGACCGAGGTGCCCGTCGACCGGGTCATCGTGGCGTCCTTCGACGGGATGACCGAGCGCCAGCTCGAGGATCTCCAGCGCCTGGTCCCGGGGGACAAGCTGATCGTCCTGGGCCGGCGCCTGTCCTAGGGTCGCGGGCGCGTCTCGGCCCATCCGGGAGGCGCCTGCCGGGAGTGCCGCGGGGCGGTGAGCCCCGCGACTGTAAGTGACGGGGCGGGAGCGTGCCCGCCGACGGAACGGAGATGCGCGAGGCGACGTACGAGGACGCGATGTCCGGGGCCGCGTGGTTCGCGCTCCGGACCTCGCCGCGCCACGAGAAGCGGGTGCACGCGCGCTTGGTCGCGCGCGGCATCGAGTCCTTTCTCCCGCTCTGGGAGCGCTGGAGCCGGTGGAAGGATCGCCGCAAGATGATCGAGACCCCGCTCTTCCCCGGCTACTGCTTCGCCCGCTTCGGTGGGCCCGACCGGTCCACCGTGGTGAAGACGGTAGGCGTCATCGGGATCGTCGGCTCCGGCGGGGGTCCGGAGCCGGTGGACGAGCGCGAGATCGATAGCCTGCGCACCCTCGTCCGGAGCCAGATCGAGTACGACCCGCTCCCCGGCCTCCGGGAGGGGGACCCGGTGGAGGTCGTCCGAGGCCCGCTCCTGGGTGTCCGCGGGCTCCTGATCCGCCGCGAGCCGCGTTGCCGCCTGCTCATCTATGTCAACGTCATCCGACAGGGCGCCGTTGTCGAGATCGACGCCGCCGACGTGGTCCCGGCCTGAGCGGGTGAGGGCGTGCGCCGCGCAGGACCGGCGATGATGCGCCGGGGAGCCCGGCCGCTCATCGGGCTCTCGATCAGCGCGGCCATGGTGGCGGCGCTGCTCGCTGGCCTCTACGGGCTCGACGCCTACGCCCACCGGCGCTTCGGCGCCGTCGCGGGCTGGAACGTCCACGGCTACCGCGGCTCCGTGCTGGGGCCCAAGATGCCGAACGAGGTGCGGATCGCGGCGCTGGGCGGCAGCACCACGTACGGGTACGGAGTGGGGCCGGATCAGTCGTACCCGGCACAGCTCGAGCGGGCCCTGGCCGATGCCCTGGGGCCCCGCGTGAGGGTCACCGTCGCCAATCTCGGGTTTAACAACGACGGGGCGGTGTGCTTCAAGGGGACCGTCGAGGCCTACGCGTATCTCGATCCGGACATTTACATCATCTACTCGGGCGTCAATGACTCGCCCCAGATGAGCATTCGGCGGCGGCCCAGTGATTGTGGCCGGCCGTCCTGGGTCTTCCGGACGTTCGGGCGTCTCCCCATCGTCCACGTGGTGCTGCGCGAGAAGTACTACCAGCTCCGGTACGGCTCGGTCGAGAAGGGATACCGGGCCAACACGTCGCAGCCGGCCACGGCGCTGGCCAACTGGCGCGAGGAGCTGCAGAAGAGCTAGCAGCCGCCGCCTCGCCGCGCCGCCGTGCCCGGGACCGGACCGCCCGCCGGTAACCCCCCGGGCGCCACGCCCGGGCTCTACGGCGACGAGGAGGTGACCTCCCTCTACGGCGCCATGGTCCACAAGGATCTCGTCGTCGACCTCGTGCGCTCGCTGCTGAACCGGGGCAAGGGGGTCCTGGTGGCCCCTGAGCCGTTCTTCGCCGACGAGCGCTCGGGCCGCCGCTATCAGCAGGCGCTGCTGAGGGCCGCCCTTGAGCGAGAGTTCGGCGGGGCCGCCCGCTTCCGATACGTGGACCTCGGCGACCTGTTCACCCGGGAGGAGCAGCTCACGCTCACCTCCGACGGCATGCACCTCACCCCCGAGGGCAACACCCGCCTCGCCCGGGCCCTGGTGGAGCCGGTGGCAGCCCTGGCCCGGCCGCTGGCGCTGGCCCGGGTCGGAGGGGACGGCACGTGAGCGTCGCGGCGGCCGGGGAGATCCCATACGTCGTCGTCCGGCCCTCGCGCGGCGTCTCGCTCGATCTCGGCGAGCTGTGGCGCTATCGGGAGCTCCTCTACTTCCTCATGTGGCGGGACATCAAGGTCCGCTACAAGCAGACGGTCCTCGGCGCGGCCTGGGCGATCCTCCAGCCGTTCCTCACGATGGTGGTGTTCACCGTCTTCTTCGGGCGGCTGGCGGGGATCCCCTCGGACGGCCTCCCATACCCAGTGTTCGCCTACTGCGCCCTGCTCCCCTGGCAGCTCTTCGCCCACGCCCTCAGCGACGCCTCCAACAGCGTGGTCGGCAACCAGAACCTCATCACCAAGGTCTACTTCCCGCGGTTGGTGATCCCGCTCGCCGCGACGCTCGCCGGGCTGGTCGACTTCGGTGTCGCCTTCGTGGTGCTGGTGGGGATGCTGCTGTACTACGGCATCGCCCCCACAGTCGCCGTCCTGAGCCTGCCGCTCTTCGTGCTGCTCGCCCTGGCAACGGCGGTGGCGGTCGGGCTCTGGCTGTCGGCGCTCAACGTGATGTACCGCGATGTGCGGTACACGATCCCCTTCCTGACTCAGTTCTGGCTCTTCGCCTCGCCCGTCGCCTATCCGTCGAGCCTGGTTCCGGTGTCCTTGCGGCCACTGCTCGGGTTGAACCCGATGGCGGGCGTGGTGGAAGGCTTTCGGTGGGCGCTGCTAGGGGTGCCCGCCGGACCCGGCGCCCTGCTTGCCGTCTCCGTGGCGGTGGTGGCGGTGATCCTTATCTCAGGCCTCTACTACTTCCGGCGGGTGGAGCGGACGTTCGCCGATGTCGTGTAGGCGGGCTGCTTGCCACCCGGCGGCGGCCCGGCTGGCCGCTGCACGGTCCGGGGCGGTGCGTCGATGAAGGTCGCGGTCGCCACGGAGGGCTTCCCGAGCCCGACCAGTGGCGGGGGGGCCCTCACCGTCTGGTCGCTCTTGCGGTACCTGGTCGAGGCTGGGCATCGCGTCTCCGTGCTCGTCCTCGATGACTTCTTTCCCTCGCCAAGCCGGCTATCGCGTGAGCAACGGATCGCGGACGTGATGGCCCTGGGTGTCAGCGTCGTCCCGGTGCAGCCGGAGGCGGGCGCAGTGAGGGCCGAGCGATCCATCCTGCCTCGGCTACAGCACTACTACCGGGGGATCGCCCTGCGCCCTCAGCTGGAGCAGTCGCTGCGAGCCTGGTCGCCGGACGTCGTGTTCGCCTATCACTTCGACGCCCTCGCCGCCGTGTACGGGACCGACATCGGGCCGGTGGTCGCCGCCGTCGGCGATCCCAGCCACCTGCCCCTCTACTACCGCTGGCGTGGTGAGCGACCGCGCTTAACCAAGAGTTATCTTCGTCTGACCGCTGGAACTGCGGTCGCGCTCCTTTGCCAGCCTCGCTACATGCGCTCGATGATGTCCCGGGCGGCGCGCACCGGCGCTTTTGCGGCGCACCACGCCGCCTGGTTCCGGCGGATCGGCGTGCGTCACTGCCAGTACTTCCGCACTCCTGTGATCGATGATGCCGGGCGAGACTGGGAGGCTCGAAGGCGCGCCTACGAGCCGAGAAGGACGAAGTTCAAGCTGCTGCTGATCGGCCATCTCGAGGGCATCGCAACGCTCTCGGGGCTCCACCTGTTCGCCCGCAGTGTGCTTCCCGTCCTTGAGCGCCGGCTCGGACCCGACCGGTTCGACGTGCACATCGTGGGGGGACACGCCGCC
>CAZDYT010000256.1:0-5962 GCA_964509395.1 uncultured bacterium | reverse complement strand
CGCCGGACCAGCTCGAGGCCCACTACCTCGACGTCTTCCCCTGGGTCGGTCGCCGGAGCGACTACGAGATCGCGACGCCCGAGGGCCGGGAGTTCGACTGGGGCTGGAAGGCGGCGTACGCGCGAGCGCTCTACACCGCGCGGCCGTTCTTCTATTTTCACTTCGCCCACGGCGCGCGGCGGGTCGTCGTCGACGGCATCGAGCCCGGCCCGGCTGACGACGCGATCCAGCTCTACCTGGTCGACGAGCTCTACCGCAAGGTCATCCACCGCGACGCCGAGACGCTCGGGATGGAGATCTGTCTGCCGGTGTGGCAGCATCGCGCCTTCATCGACGCCCACCGGTACGACCACGCGACGATCACGACCCTCCTCCTCGTCACGGCCGAGGAGGCGCGGCTCGAGGATCTCGTGGCACGGAAAGTGGGGGCGGGCGATGCCGGCGCCGTCGCGAACACGGTGCTCCTCATGGGACGCGAGAAGGTCGGGACCCGGGTCGGTCGGTTCGTGGTCGTCGCCAAGCACCGGGGCAGCGCCATGAGCGACGAGATCGTCGAGTTTCGGATCAGCGGGCACGGGCTGGAGTTCTCCTGAGCGGCACGGCCCCTCCCCCGGTCGTCCCGGCGGCGCTCACGCCCGAGCGGCTCGAGCGCTACCGGGACGAGGCGTTCCGGAGGCTGCCGGGACGGCGCGTGCGGACGGCCCGCAAGGCGCTGGCGTTCGTCGAGGCCGTCGGGATCTGCTCCACCTTCTACCGGTTCCCGGACGGCCTCGCCTGCCTGTGGGAGGCGGTGGCCGGGCGGCGTGACCCCCGATGGCCCCGGCACTCCCACCACGACGCCGGGATCGGGCTCACCTGGGAGCTCAAGGACACGCTCCCCACGCGCCGCGCGGTCTACTACGGCAAGCTCCTCAAGGGGCGGCCGGTCCTGGTCGCGCTGGATCTGTTCCCGGCCTTCTACGCGCTGGTCCGAGGGCCGCAGCGGGCGCGCGACTATCGCGTCGAGTACGAGGCGGGGCGACTCTCCCACACGGCGAAGCGGCTGATGGACGTCCTGATCCGCCGGCACCCGCTCTACACCCGCGAGTGGCGCGCCGAATGCTTCATGCTCGCCTCCTCGGCGACCCGGGAGTTCGAGCGCGCCGTCGCCGAGCTCCAGCAGGGGCTCTTCGTCGTGAAGGTCGAGGAGCGGTACGACCCATCGTTCTCGTATCGCTGGGACCTTCTGGAGGCGTGGCTCCCCGAGGCGGTGCGGGCCGGTCGGCGGCTCGGTCGCGCCGCCGCCGTGCGCCAGCTCGTGGCCCGCTACCTCGGGGGCGCCGGCTGGGCGTCGACCCGCAGGCTGGGGCGACTCTTCGGGCTGCCGCGTCGGGAGGTGGAGGACGCGATCGCGGCGCTCAGCCGCCGGGGCGTGGTCCGCGCCGGCGTGACGGGGCCCGGCCTGCCGGCCGACCTGGTGGTCCATCGGGCGCTCCTCGACAGCCGAATGCTCTGATGGACCCCCCGGCGGGGTTCCGGTACTTCGACGCCCACACGCATCTTCACCCGCCCCGCCTCTTCCGGGCGATCCGCCGCTGGTTCGACGAGCACACGAACTGGAACCTCGCCGGACCGGCCGAGCCGGCCGCCGTCGCCGCGGCCCTCCGCGCCGCCGGCGTCGAGCGCTTCGCGTTCTTCTCCTACGCGCACCGGCCGGGCATGGCGCGCGAGGTGAACCGGTGGCTGCGCGACGTCGCCGCGACGCTCCCCGACGGCATCCCGCTGGGTACGGTGCACGCGGGGGACGACGACCCGGGTGGGATCGTGGAGGAAGCCTGCGGGGAGTTCGGCTTCGCCGGGGTGAAGCTCCATATCCAGGTCCAGCGCTTCTACCCCGACGATCCGCGGATCGTCGCGGTCTACGAGCGGCTGCTCGCGCTCGATCGGGCGCTCGTCATCCACGTCGGCACCGGGCCTCACTGGAACGAGTTCACGGGAGTCGCCCGGTTCGCGCGCGTCCTGGAGCGCGTGCCCGATCTCCGCGCGGTGGTGTGCCACATGGGGGCGTTCGAGACGCGCACGACCCTGCGGCTGCTCGACCGTTATCCCAACCTCTTCCTCGATACGACGATGGCGATGACGCCGGCCTCGTTGCCGTTCACCGGCATCGACCCGGGAGTGGTGCAGAACGCCGACCTCGTCCGGTACGCGGACCGGATCGTCTTCGGGAGCGACTTCCCGAACCTGCCGTATCCCTACGAGGAGGAACGCCGGGGGCTCTGGGCGCGCGACCTCCCGCTGGCCGTCTACCAGCGGATCTTCTACGACAACGCGCGGGCGATCTTCGGGCCCTGATGGCGAGCCTGCCGGGGCGCAGTCTCCCGGGTGTCCGTGCCGCTGCCTGGCCTCGGAGGAGTCGGTCACGACGCGTGCGCATGGCGACCACATAGGGCGTTTGACTCAGGCGATTGGGACTTGACAGCCTGCCCGCTCGGGCTACTCTGAGCGGTGCGATGCGGCCCTCCGAGGAGTCGGGGATGACCCTGCTTCGGCTGTCCGGACAATCCGTCGGTGCTCTCGTCGACCCTGTCGGCGGTCCGCGGGGGTGCTCGTGTTGCGTCCGACCGGCCTTTCGCCTTCCGGGTCGCGGAGTCTTCTGAAGCTGCTCACCCTGTCCGTTATTCACGGGCCGCGCGCGCGGGCTGGTCGGGCGCGCGTGGACCTGCCCAGGAATGGCGACACACGAACGCTGGGCGACTGATCCGGTTTGCGCCCAGAGTAAGGAGGACGGCCATGCGGGACGCCGCGTTCATGGTGAGCTGGGGTCAGATCGCCCCCGGTCGAGAGAAGGAGGGACTCGCCCTGTTCCAGAAGTCTCAGAGCTTCTGGGAGAAGCAGGAGAAAGACGGCAAGGTCAAGCGCGTTGGCCCCTTCTTCCTCGGTGCCGGAAGCGGAGCCCCGGAGGACATGGGGGGCTTTACGCTCTACCTCGGGCGGCTGGACACTCTCCACGCCATTCTCGCCTCCAAGGAGTATGAGGCCATCTACTACCCGGCCCTCCAGCTGCTGCACAACCTCAAGACGCGCCTCTTCATCGGAGGCACGCAAGAGGAAGTGGCGCGGGTCGTCGGCGATGCGATGGCCTACTGGCAGGCCTCCGGGATCCTGAAGGGGTAGGAACTCTCCTCGGCAGGAGTCACAGAGCATCCCACGGGCGTCGGGGGGGTCCCTCGGCGCTCGTGGCGTTTTACACCAAGACCGAACCCTCGCGAACGAAGAAGAGGGGACCCACGGACCGGCGCCGCTCCGGAGACGCGAGCGCCCTGTCGCCTTGGCGCGCGATGAAGCCGGGGAGTGGAGGCTGGACGCCCGCACTCGGCTACGGGGTTTTCGCGCGCGCATGGAGGAGGGCGATCCCGGCGAGGATGAGTCCGCCGCCGAGGAGCTGAAGCCACTCGAGGCCCTCCCCGAGCACGAGGAAGGCGACGACGGCCGCCACGACCGGCTCCAGTGTCGCGGTGACGCTCGCGTGGGCGGCGCTGATCCGCGCGAGGCCGGCCAGGTACAGTCCGAACGGAACCAGCGTCCCGAAGAGCACGACGACCGCGATGCCGCCCCACGCGGCCGGTGGGTGGGGCCGGAGGAGCAGGGTCCACGGCGGCGCGAGCGGCAGCCAGAACGCCGCGGCGGTGGCCAGGGAGTAGGTGAGCGTGGTCCAGGGCGAGACGCGCGGGGACACCCGCTTGGCCCAGAGACTGTAGAAGGCGAAGCCCGCCGCGCAGAAGGCGCTGGCCAGGAGCCCGGCGGCGCTCGGACGGAGGAGGGCGGGCTCGTACGCGCGGACGACGAGCCCCGCGCCCCCGAGCGTGACGGCCGCGGCGGCCAGGTCGCGCCGCCTGAGCGGCTCGCCGTAGATCACCACGGTGGCGGCGAGGACTAGGAGCGGCGACGTGTAGGCGACCAGGAGGACCGTGGCGACCGGGATGCGGGTCAGCGCGAAGTAGTATGTGTATTGGGAGAGCGCCATGCCGACCGTGCCGAGTACCGCGAGGTGACCCAGGTCTCGGCCCGTGACGCGCAGAAGCTCGGGCTTGAGGCCCGCGAGGGTCGCCACCAGGATGAGCCCGGCGAGCGCGGTGCGGGTGCTGACGAGGGAGCTCGGGTCGAAGCCCGACGTCAGGAGGAGCTTGGCCACGACGGCCTGGGCGCCCCAGGACGTCGCGGCGGCGGCGACCAGGACGTAGCCCCCCCACGCACCGGGCCGCGCCCGTCGGTTCGAGCCTGTCGGCATCTGTCGGCGTCCGCTGTCCGTGAGCTCCCGGCGTCGTGTGCGTCGGAAGCCGACGGGTGGCATCCTGGATGGGCGTCCGGGGCCCGTGAGACCCATCCGCCGCGCCGGACACCGACGGGCACCCTAACAGGTCGCGCGACTGATCGTCAATGAGCACCGAGCAGATCACGCTCACGGCGGCGGCGTTGGGCGCCGCACGGTCGCTCCTGGCAGCCGTCGGCGAGGCCCTCGAGGCCCCGGCGTGCCTGGTGGGCGGCGCGGCGCGCGACGCCCTCCGCGGGGCGCCCGTCTACGACCTCGACCTCGCGCTCCCGGCGGGGAGCCTGGCGGCCGCGCGGCGCCTCGCCGACCGGCTCGGCGCGGCCTTCGTCCCGCTCGGCGAGCCGCATGGGATGGCGCGCGTGGTGGTCGAGACGCCGGCCCGCGCCCTCGTCGACCTCGCCGACTTCCGCGGCCCGACCCTCGAGGCGGACTTGAGGGGCCGTGACGTCACCGTCAACGCGCTCGCCGTCCCACTCGCGGATCTCCTTCGCGGCCGCGCCCTGGTCCTGGACCCGACCGGCGGGCTCACAGACCTGGCGGCGCGGCGGCTCCGGGCGTGCAGCGGGACCGCCTTCGCGGATGACCCGGTGCGCATCTGGCGCGTCCTGCGACTGGCGCGCGCGCTCGACTTTGCCATCGAGCCCGATACCGAGCGGCTCGCCCGCGAGGCGGTGCCGCGGCTGCCGAGCGTCGCGGCCGAGCGGCTCAGGGACGAGCTGACGCGCGTGCTTCGCCTGCCGGCGGGGGCCGCGGTGCTCGCGGAGGCGGAGGCGTGGTCCGCCCTGGCGACGCTCCTGCCCGAGATCGGGCCGATGCGCGCGACCACGCAGTCCCCACCGCATCGCTTCACGGTGTGGGAGCACTCCCGGCGCGCGCTCGACGCCCTCGAAGCCCTCCTCGGCGACGTCCGGCTTCTGACGCCGCACGACGCGCGCGTGGCCGCGCACCTCGAGGAAGGGCTCGGAAGCGGGCTCACGCGTCGCGAGGTGCTGAAGCTCGCCGTCCTGCTCCACGACGTCGCCAAGCCGGAGACGCGGAGCGTGGACCCCGACGGCCGCGTCCGCTTCACGGGTCACGACCGGCTCGGGGCCGAGCGGGTGGCGGCGATCGCCGCGCGGCTCCGGTGGCCGGGGCGCGCGGCGCACGTGCTCGAGCGCCTGGTGCGCCAGCACCTCCGGCCCATGCACCTCGGCATGCTCCCCGAGGTGAGCCGGCGCGCCCGCTACCGCTTCTTCCGCGACCTGGGGGACGACGTGCGGGACCTCGTCTGCCTCACGATCGCCGACGCGGCGGCGACCGACGGACGGTCGCCGGCGGCCGTGTATCGGGGGGCGACCCGACGGCTCCTGGACTCGCTGCTCGGCGGGGAGGGCGAGGCGGCCCGGGAGGACGCGGAGGCGCCGCTCGTCCGCGGCGAGGACGTGATGGCTGCCTTCGGCCTCGCGCCCGGACCCGAGGTGGGCCGGCTCCTCCGGCGGGCCCGCGAGGCCCAGGCCCTCGGGCTCGTCCGCACGCGCGAGGAGGCGCTGGCCTGGCTCGCGCGCCGGGAGAGTTGACAGGCCCTCCGGCCGGCGACTAGAATCGGGCGCAGACGCGGGCGTAATTCAGCGGTAGAATGCCAGCTTCCCAAGCTGGACGTCGCCGGTTCGA
>CAZDYT010000255.1:2133-5972 GCA_964509395.1 uncultured bacterium | reverse complement strand
CCGTTCGCCTTGTCCATCTCGGCCGTGACGCGCTCGGCCTGCGGCCTCGCGGACGCCCCGGCCTTGATCGGCCGGCGAACGGATCGGGCCTGCCTCCCCCCCACGAACCCCGGCCGCTTGGCAACGAGCCGTTCTCCGCACGCCTCTAGTCCGGGGTCGGCATCGCTATCCGGCCGGGGTCTCGGCCTCATCGTCGAGCTCGGCCAGGAGCGCGGCCAGGCGCGGATCCCCACCGGCCGGGGGGCGCCAGTCCACGTGGACGACCGGGACGCCGGCGGCGGCGAGCTCGAGCGCGAAGACCTCGAGCCCGAGGTTGATGACGCGGAGCGGCCGCCCCAGCAGGCTCTCGAGGCTCACGGCGGCAGGAGTGAGGAGGCGAGGTCGGGCCGCACGACGAGCGCCGCGAAGCGCGCCGCTTGGGCGTTGGAGGGCAGCACCTCCACCCCGGCGGCCTCGAGGGTTCCCACCTGCCGGCTGAGCCCCTGAGGATCGCCCTCGGTCCCCACGACCGATGCGACGGCCGTGAGCGCGCGGCCGTCGGCGGCCGCCGCGGCCCGCGCGTCGCGGATCGCCGCCGCCAGCGGCGCCGCCGGATCCGGATCCGCCGCGCGCCCGAGGACGAGATCGACGAGGAGCACGCCGACCGCACCGTTCCGCCCGGCGTCCCGGACCCTGGCCGCCCGCGCCCCCGGATCCAGCATCGGATGGGGCCGGCCCGCCGTGAACTCGTCGGCGCCGAGGTCGAGGATCCGATGGGCGCTCGCCTCGCCGCCCGATCCGAGATTCGACGCGATCGGCCCCACGAGGGGCTCCAGCGCGAGCCTGGCCTCGGACGCGAGTGTCCCGCCGGTGTAGAGCCCGAGGAGCCCCGGGCCCCGACGGCCGGGGCCCCCTCCCACGCGCCCGAGCCGCGCCCGAATCGCCCCGGGCTCGCCGAAGGCCCGCGGCCGCCAGGGGCGGCCGCCGAGCGTCGCGACCGCCGCCTCAGCGGCGTCTTCCAGCGTGGCCACCCAGCGGCCGGGACCCTCGGCGCGCGGCGGGGCACCGAGACAGCAGACGACCGCGGGCTTGCCGAGCGCGCCGAGGGCCGCCTCGATCTTGGGGAGGACGGCGGCAGCCGGGGGCTTCGAGACGAGCACGACGAGCGCCGTCGTGGGATCGGCCGCGAGCGCCTCCAGCGCGAGGCCCGTCATCAGCCCGCCGACCTCGACGGAGAGGTCGCGCCCGCCGACGCCGAGCCCGTGCGAGATCCCCTCGCCCAGCGCCGCCAGGTGCGCGGCCACGGCCTGGAGCCCGGTGCCCGACGCGGCGACGCACCCGATCCGGCCGCGCGGGACCACGTTGGCGAAGCCGAGCCCCGCGCCGCCGACGAACGCCGTGCCGCAGTCCGGCCCCATGCAGAAGAGCCGCCGCTCGACGGCGAGCCGCTTGAGCGCCACCTCGTCGGCCAGCGGCACGTGGTCGCTGAAGAGGAAGACGTGGAGCCCCTGCTTGAGGGCCCGCCGCGCCTCGGTCGCCGCGTAGGCGCCGGGAACCGAGATGGCGACGAGGTTGGCGTCGGGCAGATGCCGTCGCGCCGACTCAAGCGTGCGGGGAAGGACGCGGACGGTGGCCTCGAGCGTCTGGCGGCGCGCCGCGAAGAGGGCGTCGGCGGCGCTGAGCGCCGCCTCCGCCGCGGCGTCGGTCTCGGCCTCGACCGCGAGGACGAGGTCCCCGGGGCCGGCCGCCTTGCTCTCCGGCGTCGCGAGCCCGGCCGCGGCCAGCAGCTCGTGGTTCGCGGGCGTCCCCATGAGGGCGGCCGCCTCACGGACGCCCGGCAGCGCCCGCAGCTCCTGGGCCACCCTCATCAGGACGACGGAGTCCTGGTAAACGGATGGCCGGACGACGGCATGCACCGGCACGGCTAACTCTTCTCGCTCCCCGGCAGGGAAAGGGAGTGCGGAGACAGCGCGGCGCGGGCGAGCAGGTACCCTGCGAGGAGATCGCCGCCCGACGTCGCCCCGAGCCCGAGGAGCCCTGGGAGCCGCGCCGCGTCGGGCGCCGCGACGAAGCTCCGGACCGGCTCCGCGACCGCGCCGACCGCGGCCGCGGCGAGGAACGCGCGGCTCAGCGGGCCGGTCCGCTCGCGCGCCGCCCCGAGGAGCCCGGGCCCGGCCGTCTCGGCCAGCGCGCGCCCACGCGCCCCTGCCGCCCGGAGCCCGGCGAGCCATCCCGCGAGGCAGTCGTCCCCGGCGGGCGTGAGACCCGGCCCGAGCCCGAGGAGCGGGCGAGCAGCCGCCACGCACGCGGTCGCGTCCCGGGCAGCGGTGGCGACGAGCAGCGCGGCGAGGACCGGGGCCGCGAGCCGCCCCAGGGGATCGGCTGGCGGGGGTGTGCCCGCGAGCACCGACGCCGTGACCGGCAGGAGCCCGCCCCGTCCGGCCCGGAGCGCGCGGACGAGACACGCACCGACCGGCGGCAGCGGCGCCGGCGACGGCAGCGCGCCGTCCCACACGCGAGCGCCGTTCACCCGGAGCCGGAGGACGCTGTCGACGATCAGGGCATCCGCCTCGACCAGGACGGCGGCCCCGGCGAGATCCGCCGTCACGGGCGCCCTGGCGCATGCGATCCCGAAGGGAGAGGGGATCGGGCCCGGCCCGTGGAGACTCAGCCACCCGGCCTCGCCGAGGCCGTCGAGCGCGACGTTCACCGTGCGTGCGAAGGCCGAGTGGACGCGGCCCGCCCGACCGCGACGAAGGCGCTGCGCCGCTTCGCGGGTCAGCCGGACGGCGGCGAGGGTTTCCATCAGAGCCCCTCACCCTGACCCGCTCCCCGGTGGGGAATGGGACGAGGCGACGGCATGGCCATCAGGCGCCGAGAGCGGGGCCGTCGGCGCGGGGGTCCCCACCCCCGATGAGGAGGCCCGTCTCGCGATCGCACCAGACCGCCTGCGCGTGCCCCATCGTGTCGCTCCACGCCTGGAGCACGTCGACGGGGTGGCCGCGCTCCCGCAGCTCGAGGGGAACGCGCGCCCCGAACCGCGCCTCGAGCGAGAGCGCGCGCGTCGGGGCGCCCCACGTTCGGCCGTGGAGCCAGCGCGGCGCCTCGATGGCGGTCTGGACGCCGAGGCCGAAATCGAGGACGCGCGTCGCGAGCGCGGCGAGCGTCTGCGGCTGCCCCTCGCCGCCCATCGTGCCCGCGATCAGCGCCGGCCGACCCTCGGCGAGCCACATGAACGGCGTCAGCGTGTGGAAGGGACGCTTGCCCGGCGCCAGGACGTTCGGGTGCGTGGGCTCGAGGGTGAAGAAGGCCCCGCGGTTCTGGAGGACCACGCCGGTCTCGCCGGCGACGAAACCCGAGCCCCATTCGTGGTAGAGGCTCTGGATCAGCGAGACGCAGTGGCCCGCCGCGTCCGCCGTCACGCAGGCGATCGTGTCGCCGCCGAATCGGACCAGGCCCGACGGTAGCGGCGCGGGGGCGGCGACGTCGGCCCGGATCGCCTTCACGCGCTCCCGGAGGTAGCCGGGATCGAGGAGGCGGTCGGTCGGCACGGGGACGGCGTCGGGATCCGCGAGCCAGCGATCCCGGTCGCCGAACGCGAGCTTCGTGGTCTCCACCATCAGGTGGACGTAGTCGGCAGAGTCGGCCGGGTAGTCCCCCACATCCACGAGATCGAGCATCCCGAGGATGGCCAGGAGGGCGAGGCCCTGGCTCGGCGGCGGCAGCGAGGCGGCGAGGCCACCCCGATAGCCGATGGTCAGGGGCGCGACCCAGCGCGAGCGGTGGACCGCGAGGTCCGCCGCGCGCAGCGGGCTGCCCGCGGCGTCGCAGGCCCGGCCGATCTCGGCGGCGATCCCGCC
>CAZDYT010000255.1:0-2123 GCA_964509395.1 uncultured bacterium | reverse complement strand
CGATATCTACACTAGTCCCGACCCTCTTCCCCTCCACGACGCTCTCCCGATCTCTCGTAGAACGCGCGCCCGCCCTCGCGCGCGAGGCGCTCGAGTGTCCGCGCGAGCCGCGGCTGGACCAGGCGGGCGCCCGCCGGCGGCACCGCGCCGTCGGCGAGGTACGCCTGCCGGAACGGGAGGAACGCGGGCTCGCCGGAGCAGGCGATGAGATCGGTCGCGCGGGCGGTGACGCGCGCCTGACACGGGGAAACCGGAATGCCGTCGGCCGCGTGGCGGATCGCGTCGGCGAGGAGGTCCGCCCAGCCGAGCGGCGAGCCGAGCTCGGTGCGGCTCACGAGGTGCGCTTCCCAGAGGCCGTCCACCGCGCCGGGCACGGTGAGCGCCGCGAGGGGCCCGCGCGCGGGAATCTCGTGGAACCCCCGATCGCCGTAGAGCGCCGTGCTCGCCCGCCGCGCGGCCGCGCCGCAGGCCGCCAGCCCGCGGAGGCGCCGGCGGCCTCCGTCCCAGCAGAGCCAGAAGCTGTCGCCGCCGAGCCCCGTCATGTGGGGGTAGACGACCGCCAGCGTCACCCCCGCCGCGACGGCGGCGTCCACGGCGGTGCCGCCACGCAAGAGCGCGCCGAGCCCGGCCAGCGTGGCGAGGGGATGCGGCGAGGCCACGACCCCCCGGTACCCGCGCGCCGCCGGCCACCGGGTGCCCGTAAGAGCCTCGCTCATCTCCCCGTCGCGCCTCGACGTCGCCACGGGCCGACAGGCCTCGCGCCCCCGACCGAAGCGCTCCGAGCGCGCACCCGCGCGGCGGCGCGGAGCGCCGCGGGCGCGGGTACCCGGCCCGCGCCAGTTCGGGGGGAGGTTCGGAAGGGGGGCGAAGCTCCCCTCCGAGGATCTTCAGGCATCAGGGCGGGCAGGCTCCTCGCCCCGGCCGGGCGGGGTGATCCCGTGGGCCTTGAACTTCCGCCACAGGTTCACGCGGCCGATGCCGAGGGACTTGGCGGTGCG
Organism: uncultured bacterium; assembly: GCA_964509395.1. Taxonomy (GTDB): domain Bacteria; phylum Methylomirabilota; class Methylomirabilia; order Rokubacteriales; family DASRDR01; genus CAZDYT01. The sequence goes on along the minus strand of CAZDYT010000255.1, from coordinate 1,125 downwards.
GCTGATGTTCCAGTCGTTCGCGCGGAGCTCGGCGAGGATGAACGCGCGCTCGAACGCCTCGCGAGCCTCCCGGAGGCTCTGCTGGCCGCCATCGCCCACCGGGACCGGCTCGCGCGGGCGGAGCGGCGGGGGGAGGTCCTCGGGCGTGATGACGTCGCCCGGCGTCATGATGACGAGCCGCTCGACCACGTTCCGCAGCTCGCGCACGTTGCCCGGCCAGTCGTAGGCCATGAAGTGGGCGATCGCGTCACCCGAGAGTGCCTTCGGACGCTTCCCGTACTCCGCGGAGAACGTCTTGAGGAAGTGCTCGACGAGGAGCGGGATGTCCTCCTTCCGCCGCCGCAGCGGTGGGACCTCGATCGGGATCACGTTCAAACGGTAGAAGAGATCGTCGCGGAACCGGCCCTGCGCGATCAGATCCGGAAGGCTCTGATTCGACGCGGCGATGACCCGGACGTCCACCCGGATCGGCTCGCGCCCGCCGATCCGCTCGATGGTCTGCTCCTCGAGGGCCCGGAGGACCTTGGCCTGCGTCCGGAGCGACATGTCCCCGACCTCGTCGAGGAAGAGCGAGCCGCCGTCGGCGAGCTCGAACTTCCCGCGGCGCCGCGCGATCGCCCCGGTGAACGCGCCCTTCTCGTGGCCGAACAGCTCCGACTCGATCAGCTCATCCGGGATCGCGGCGCAGTTGACCTCGACGAAGGGGCGCTCCCGGCGCGCCGAGAGGGCGTGGACCGCGCGGGCGACGAGCTCTTTGCCGGAGCCGTTCTCGCCGACGATCAGGACGCGCCCGTTCGTCGGCGCCGCGGTGGCGATCTGGCGGCGCAGCTCGTTGATCGCCGGGCTCGTCCCGATGATCTGGTGCGTCCGCTCGATCTGCTCGCGGAGCAGCCGGTTCTCGCGCTCGAGCCGCGCATGCTCGAGGGCTCGCTCGGCCACGAGGAGCGTCTTCTCGAGCGAGAGCGGCTTCTCGATGAAGTCGTACGCGCCGAGCTTTGTGGCTTTCACGGCCGTCTCGATGGTCCCGTGGCCCGAGATCATGATGACGGCCACCTCCGGGCGGGCCTTTTTGATCTCGGCGAGCAGGCCCCGCCCGTCCATGCCGGGCATCCCGATATCCAGCAC
>CAZDYT010000254.1:0-5973 GCA_964509395.1 uncultured bacterium | reverse complement strand
CCAACGTCCAGGACATCGAGAAGACCGTCACCTACCCGATCGAGAAGGCCGTCAGTGCCGTGGCCAATGTCCATCACGTCGAATCGAAGAGCCGGCAGGGCATCTCGTCGGTCCAGGTCTGGTTCAACTACGACGCCGACATCAACGCCGGGCAGAACGAGGTCATCCAGCGCATTCAGCAGATCATGAACACGCTGCCCAGTGGGATCAAGCAGCCCTTCATCGTCCGGTTCGACCTCTCGAACATCCCCGTCTGCCTGATCACGCTCTCCGGGGGCGGCCTGGGCGAGAAGGAGCTCTACGACATCGCCTTCAACACGATCGAGCCGCAGATCGAGCGCCTTCCCGGCGTGGCGTCGGCGAACGTGGACGGCGGGAAGATCCGACAGATCTCGGTCAACCTCAACCGCGATCTCCTCTACGCCAAGGGCATCTCGGTGCTGGACGTGGTCCGCGCCGTCAACGACGCGAACTTCCTCCTGCCCTCAGGCGAGATCAGGATCGGCACGGTCGATTACAAGCTCTTCACCAACAACCAGTTCCAGCTCGTCAAGCCGATGGAGGACATCGTCGTCCGGAAGGTCGCCGAGATCCCGATCCACGTGCGGGACCTCGGCTACGTCACCGATTCCTACGAGCGCCAGACGAGCATCGTCCGGGTGAACGGCGAGCGATCGGTCTATTTGCGCGTCAACAAGCAGCCGGGCGCGAACACGGTCGACGTCGTGGACGCCGTCAAGGCGGCGCTCCCGACGCTCATCGGTGTGCCGGCGGGCGCCCAGATTGGCCTGACGTTCGACCAGTCGATCTACATCCGCCAGTCGATCGAGAGCCTCTGGCACGAGGCCGGCCAGGGGGCGGCGCTCGCGTTCCTGGTCATCCTCATCTTCCTCCGGAGCATCGTCTCGACCGTCATCATCTTCATTGCGATCCCGCTCTCGATCCTCTGCACGTTCATCGCGATGTACTTCCTGGGGCAGACGATCAACGTCTTCACCCTCGGCGGCCTCGCGCTCGCGGTCGGCCGCCTGGTGGACGACTCGATCGTCGAGCTCGAGAACATCAACCGGCACCTCGCCCTGCCCGGCAAGGACCGGCGCACCGCCGTGCTGGATGCGGCGCGCGAGGTCGCGATGCCCATCTTCGTCTCGACGATCACGACGATCGTCGTCTTCCTGCCGACGGTCTTCATCGAGGGGCAGGCCAAGCTCCTCTTCCTGCCCCTGACCTTCACCATCTCCTTCTCCCTGTTCGCGTCGTTCCTGGTCTCGCGGACCGCCACCCCGCTCCTCTGCCTCGGGTGGCTCCAGCCCGAGCGCCCGCACGACCCGGCCGGCCGCCGCTGGCGGCATCGCTTCATGGCGCGGAGCCGGGCCCTCTTCGACCGACTCGACGCGGCCTACCAGCGCATGCTCGGCTGGGCGCTCGGCCACCGGAAAACGGTCGTCCTGGGTATCCTGGGCGTGTTCCTCGGGAGCCTCGGGCTCTATCCGCTGATCGGGACCGAGTTCTTCCCGGCGTCGGACGAGAGCCAGTTCCGGGTGTTCGTGCGCGCGCCGATCGGGACCCGCATCGAGGAGACCGAGAAGATCGTCGCCCGCATCGAAGCGCTCCTCCGCGCCCACATGCGGCCGGGCGAGTACAAGACCATCGTCTCGTCGGCGGGGATTCCGGGCGGGCGCTCCGCCATCTTCACGTCGAACACGGGCCCGCATGCCGCCGTGGTGCAGGTCTACCTCCAGACGCCGGACAAGCGAACCCGGAGCGACGCCGAGCTCGTCAACGCGATCCGCCCGAAGTTCGCCGGCGAGTTTCCCGGCACCGTGACCTTCTTCAACCTCGGCGGGATCATCAACCGCGTGCTGAACCGGGGCTCCCAGAACCCCCTCGAGCTCGAGCTGCTCGGCTACGACCTCGCGGACGCGCAGGTCGGCGCCCGCGAGGTGGCGCGGCTCATGCGCGAGGTGCCGAACGTCGCGGACGTCCAGATCAGCCGTGAGGAGAACTACCCGCAGTGGAGCGTGGACGTGGACCGCGAGAAGGCCGCCGCGGCCGGCCTCACCCAGCGTGACATCGCCCAGGCGGCGCTCTTCTCCCTGAACTCGAACGTCAGCGTGAACCCCTCGATCTTCACCGACCCCCGCACCGGGAACCAGTACAACATCGTCGTTCAGCTCGACGAGCCGTTCCGCGTCCGGCCCGAGGACCTCGGGAAGATCTTCGTCACCGCGCCCGCGGGGCGCCCGGTCGTCCTTTCGACCATCGCCGACATCACCCGGAGCGTGGCCCCCGTCGAGATCGAGCGCAAGTACCAGCAGCGGCTGATCCGGGTCTCGGCCAACCCGGTCGGTCGCGACCTCGGGGCCATCTCCGACGACATCGAGGCCCGGCTCGGGTCACTCAGGCTCCCGCCCGGTTTCGCGGTGCGGCTCGGGGGGCAGACCGCGCAGCAGCGCGAGGCGTTCTCGAGCCTCCTGTTCACGACGATCCTGGCCCTCATGCTCGTCTACATGGTCATGGCCTCCCAGTTCCGGTCGCTGAAGGACCCCTTCATCATCATGTTCTCCGTCCCGATGGGACTGATCGGCGTCCTGTGGGCCCTCTTCCTCACGCGGACGACCCTCTCCACCACGTCGTTCATGGGCATCATCATGATGGTCGGCATCGTCGTCTCGAACGGGGTCCTGCTGGTCGAGTACACCAACGAGCTGCGCCGCCGGGGGCTCGCGCTCGCCGACGCCGTCCTCGCCGCAGGGCGGACGCGGCTCCGCCCGATCCTGATGACGAGCCTCACGACCATCGTCGGCCTCACGCCGATGGCGGTCGGGCTGCTCGTCGGGAGCGAGGCGAACGCGCCGCTGGCCCGCGCGGTCATCGGCGGGTTGCTGGTCTCGACCGGCATGACGCTCCTCCTGATCCCCACGCTCTACACGATACTCGAGGAGCGCTTCCCGCGGTCGTTAGCGACCGAGAGCGCTCCGGCACCCTGACCCCGGCGCGTTCCCAGCCGCCGTCAAGACAGGAGACCTCGCGACCATGTCTGCCCGATCCGCGGGACGCCCCGCGCGCACCGCGCGCCCCTTCGCCCTTCGGCTGGCCGCCGTCGGCGTCGCCCTCGGCGTGGCCGCCCCGGCCGCCGCGCAGCAACCGTCCCCCACGCCAGCCCCCCGGGTCGCGCCCGCTCCCGGACAGGTGCTGACCCTCCCCGAGGCGGTCGCCCTCGCTCTCCGCCAGCACCCGACCATCACGTCCGCCCAGTACTCGCAGGCGGCCGCCCGGGCGCGCATCGGAGAGGCCCGGGCCCCGTACTTCCCGCGCTTCGACTGGCTGACGTCGGCGGGACGGAGCCAAACCTTCAGCACCAGCCTGAACCGCCCGATCAGCGGGAACTCGATCTCGTCGGCCATTCAGGGCAGCCAGCTTCTCTACGACTTCGGGAAGACCGGTGCCCTGGTGGATCAGGCGCATGCCAACGCGCGCTTCTCCGCGGCCGAGCTCGAGCGGGTCGAGGAAGTCGTCGTCCAAAACGTGAAGCTCGCCTACTTCGGCCTCCTCCAGGCGCGCCGCCTCGTCCGCGTCGCCGAGGCCTCGCTCTCGCGGTCCGAGCTCAACCTCCGGAGCGCCCAGGGCTTCTTCGAGGTGGGCACCAAACCGAAGTCCGACGTGACCAAGGCGGAGGTCGAGGTGGCCAACGCCCGCGTCGCCGTGATCGTCGCACGCAACCAGGTCCGGCTGGCCGAAACGACGCTCGCCAACGCGCTGGGGCTCGAAGCGACCACCCCGGTCCAGATCCAGGACATCCTCAGCTACGAGCCCGTGCCGCTCGATCCTCGCGCCCTCCTCCAGGAAGCCCTCATGAACCGCCCCGAGCTCAAGGAAGCCCAGGCACAGCTCGACGCGGCCCTGGCCCAACTCGCCGGAGCACGGGCGAACTTCTGGCCCAACGTCAACGTGACCGGCTCGTACGGCGGCGCCTCCAACGACCCGGCGCTCCACGAGACGTGGTCGATCGCCGGCACGCTCTCGTGGAACCTGTTCCAGGGCTTCTTCACGACCCACCAGATCCGCGAGACGCAGGCGCTCGTCGGGGCGGCCCGGGCCAACTACGACACCCTCGAGCTGCAGGTCAGGCTCGACGTCGAGCAGGCCTCCATCAGCGTGGCCGAGGCCGCGGAGCGCATCGGCGCCACCGCCAAGGCGGCGGAGTCCGCCACGGAGAACCTCCGACTCGCCCAGGGCCGTTACGACGCCGGCGTCGGGACGATCCTCGACCTGACCGACGCCCAGCTGGCGCTGACCATCACCGAGGCCGCTCAGGTGCGGGCGCTGACCGACCACAAGACCGGCCTTGCCGTGCTCGACCGGGTGGTCGGCCGCCGGTAGGCGGCCCGGGCGCCGGAATGCGGAACCGCGGCGGCGAGTCGAATCCGTGTGAGAATGAGAGCAGAGGTTTTCCGCTGATGTCGATTCGCCGCTGGCCCACCGCAGCCGCTCTCGCGCCCGGCTGGGGCCGCCGCACGGGCGTCCCGACCACCCGGCCCGGGCGGACGACCGAGGTCCGCGTGCGCGGGCTCGCGACGCTGCCCGTCCCGCCAGCACCCGGGCGCCCGCGAGTCGGCCGATGAGGCGGGCTGGCCTCACCGCCCTCCTGCTGCTCGTCGCGGCCGGGCTCGCCACCGCGGGTTACGTCGTCAGCGTCAACCGCGGCCAGAGCGCCAGCTACCGCGCGGGGAAGGTGGATCGGGGTGCGATCGTCTCGACCGTCTCCGCCACCGGCAACGTCAACGCGGTCACCACGGTCCTGGTGGGGACCCAGGTGTCGGGCCAGATCAAAGAGCTCTCCGTCGACTTCAACTCGCCGGTGAAGAAGAACCAGCTGATCGCCCGCATCGACCCCGAGACGTTTCAAGCCAAGGCGAACGCCGCCCGGGCCGACCTCGAGAATGCCCAGGCGGCGGTCCTCAACCAGCGGGCCAACGTCGAGAAGACCCGCGCGGACGTCGAAAACGCGCGGGCGGCGACGGTGACCGCAGAGGCCAACGTGGAGCGGATGCGCGCCGAGATCGAGAACGCGCGGGCGCTCATCGCCGCCGCCCAGGCGACCGTCGCCCGGGAAAGCGCCACGGTCAGCAATGCCCGGCGCGAGCTCGAGCGCCGCGTGGACCTCCTCCGACGGGAACTCATCTCCCAGAGCGAGAAGGATCAGGCGCAGACCACGTTCGACACGGCGCAGGCTCAGCTCGAGGCCGCGCGCTCCCAGGAGCGCGCCGCCCAGGCGGCCCTCCGCTCGGCTCAGGCCCAGCTCGCCGCCACCGAGTCCCAGGGGAGGGCGGCTCAGGCCCAGCTCGCCTCCGCGCAGGCGACCCTGGGTGTCGCCCAGGCCCAGCTCAGGGCCGCGGAAGCGACCGTCCAACAGAAGCAGGCCGCGCTGGACCAGGCCCGCGTCGACCTCGAGCACACCGAGATCCGGGCCCCCGTCAACGGGGTCGTCGTCTCGCGGAACGTGGACGTGGGGCAGACCGTGGCGGCGAGCCTCCAGGCGCCCACGCTCTTCACCATCGCCGAGGACCTGACCCGCATGCAGGTCGAGGCTGCGGTGGACGAGGCCGACGTGGGCCGGCTCCGGGAAGGGATGCCGGCCACCTTCACCGTGGACGCCTTCCCCGGGCAGACCTTCCGCGGGCAGATCGTCCAGATTCGGAAAGCGCCCCAGGTGGTGCAGAACGTCGTCAGCTACACGACGGTCATCGCCGTCGCCAACCCGGACCGAACCCTCATGCCGGGGATGACCGCCAACGTCCGGATCCAGGTCGAGCGCAAGGACGACGTCCTCCGGGTGCCGAACGCGGCGCTTCGCTTTCGGCCCCCGGGTGAGGCCGGCGGGGAGCCGCCGCCGGCGGCGACCCCGCCCACCCCCGGCGGCTCCCCGGGGAGCGGCGCCTCGCTCGGGTCGCTCCGCGAGACCCTGACCCG
>CAZDYT010000253.1:3783-6007 GCA_964509395.1 uncultured bacterium | reverse complement strand
AGACGGTGATCAGCTCGCTCCGCCGGGGGACGGCCGGGTTCGCCAGGACCACCGCGTCGGCCGGGGTCGCCTGCCGGAGCCAGGCCAGTGCCGGCCCCAGCTCCTGCAGCCCCGCGTAGGTGCTGCGGTTCACCCGGTAGTAGTTCTCCTGCACGAGCCCGGCGTGGGCGATGGCGATGGCGGCCACCGCGCCGCCGCTCAGGCCGACGACTGGCCGCAGGCGCTCCCAGGTCGCTCGGGCCTCCAACCTGCGCAGCCCGGTCCCCGCCACCACGAACAGCCCGAGCAGCATCAGGACCTTGTTGGTCTGCGTCTCCCAGTGGAACGGCTGGACCGTCCATCCGGTCAGAAGCTGCTGGTTCAGGCACAGGAGCCCCGCCACGAGGAACACGAGCACGAACCGCGCCGGCGCGTGATCACGATGTGACACGAACCAGGCCCCGAACAGGACGAGCCAGGCTATGTGGAGGGCCGGGAGGATCGGCTGCCTCGTGTAGATGACGCCGCCTCGCAGCCAGGCCTCGGCGAAGCCGTCGAGGGCCGTGGCCCAGGCCGCGTTGACGAAGTAGTAGCTGCCCACCAGCACGCCGATCACGAGGACCGAGAGCGCCGCCTGCCAGCGCCAGCGCTCGCCGCGGGCGACCGCCTCCAGGGTCCAGAGGACGAGGCCGGCGGCCAGGAACGTCCAGAAGAAGAAGTTCAGGTAGAAGGCCAAGCCCCAGGTGAGGCCGGCCGCGATCCGGCCCTTTGCCCCCGCGCGCCCGGCGTAGACCCGGTACAGCAGCCAGAGGGCCAGGAGGAAGACGACGTAGTGGAACTGCGGGCTCACCGGGCGCACGAACTGGAGCGAGTGCGGAAAGCTCGGGTCGTAGAGCCGACCCTGGAGGAGCGGCGTCTGCTTGGCGACCAGGTACTGGCCGAAGGTCAGGACCAACCCTCCGACCAGCCCGAGCCCGAACCGCCCGGTGAGGTCGCGGACCAACAGGAAGAAGAGGCTGAAGATCACCGGCGGCAGCAGCGCCGTGGCCACGATATCCACGCCGGCAATCGACAGGCCCAGCGCCCGCCCGATGGTCCCCTCCACGTACTCGGGCAGCGGCGCGTACGTGAAGGGGTCGTCGCGATGCTCCCAGATCATGGCGTTGCCGAGCCGATAGCTGCCGGCCAGGACTCGGCTGATCCGGCTCAGGTACGTGGTCTCGTCCACCGCCGCGATGAAGTGGATGCCCGCGTACTGGGGACCAAGTTCCCTCAGAAAGCGCAGGTCGGGATACACGTGGATCGCGCCCACCATCACCATGAGAACTCCGACGACCAGCGAGCGGGGCAGCCGGCTCAGGTGTCGGCTCCAACGCGCCGGGGGCCGGAGCCGTGCTCGAGCCAGTACCCTGGCCGGCAGGATTTCTCGCCGTATCCCCTCCAGCCGTACAGCCCAGTGGGCGACACGCGAACCCGCGTGAGGCCGGCGGCGCGGAACAGCTCCGCGACCGTCGCCTCGTTGTAGTAGAAGCGGATCGGTGCGCCCAGCCGATCAAACCAGTCCGCCCACACCACCTGAAACGGGTAGCGGCTGTAGTTCTTGACCCGCTCGAAGGCGAGGCGTTCGACCAGCCGGCCGACCAGGGGTGTGGAGCGCAGCACGCGGTAGGGCGCGATGACCCCGGCCCAGTCGACGAGAGCTGCGCCCAGGGTCACCAGCCTGAGCAGCGGGTGCGGCAACCGCGTGGACAGCGAGCGCAGCGACTCGAGCAGGCGGTTGGAGACCCGCCGGCGATCGCTGTACAGCCAGACGAGGAAGGCGCCACCCGGCTTGACCAGCCGCTCCAGGCTCCGGAAGCCTCGGGTCGGATCGGGCAGGTGGTGCAGGACCCCGATGCTGTACACGAAGTCGAAGGTCTCGGGGCGGAACGGCGGGCGGTAGATGTCGCCCTGGACGAGGTGCACCCGTTCGAGATGGCGGCTGTTCAGGCGCGCCGAGTCGACGGCCACGCTGAGGTCCATCCCAACCATCTCGGCCCCGAAGGACGCCGCGTGGTAGATGTGGCGGCCGAAGCCCACGCCGGCGTCGAGCCCGACCTTCTCGGGAAAGAAGTCCAGCCCCACGGGATCGATGTAGTTCAGGAAGTTCTCGCGGAAGTCACAGACCATCTCGGAGAATGCTGACCACTGATACCCGAAGGACCGCCGCGTGCGCTCCTGCGCGCGCTCGGTGTCCCCGGCAAGC
>CAZDYT010000253.1:0-3773 GCA_964509395.1 uncultured bacterium | reverse complement strand
ATGACCTCGGCCTTCACCCGGTCCGTCGGGACCTCCGCGCTGTAGCGGGCTCGCCACCGCGGGAACTCCCGCAGGGGACGGTCGACGATCCGCGGAATGGAGTCGACGATCGGGAAGCCGGCCCCGCAGCCGCAGAGGAGAAGCCCCTGCTCGACGGCGGTCCCGCCGGCGGACTCCTCGAACGGCACGCACCGGAACGGCCCCCCACAGGTCGGGCACGCCAGCAGGCGGCTCAGGAGCCCCCGCATCTCAGATCCAGCCGCGCAGCGCGTAGTAGGCGATCGCCAGGTACTCGTGCGCGATGCCTCGGAGCTGAGCCAGCGAGGCGCCCCAGCCGTGACGGTAGAAGTGGCTGTGGGCCGGCTCGAAGCGGACCGCAACGGCCGGGGCCTGCTTCCGGAACACCAGCGACACTCTCCGCATGTGGTAGGGCGCGCTCACCACGAGCACCGAGCGCCATCCGCGCGCTTCGAGGATCTGACGGACGAGGACGATCGTCTCGTAGGTGCTCCAGGCCCGCGTCTCCAGGACGATGGCCTCCGCGGGCACGCCGAGGTCCACGGCCAGCGCCTTCATCACCTCGGCTTCCTTGAACACGTAGACGTATCCGCTGGCGAAGACCAGGTTCGGCGCGTAGCCGCCCCGGTAGAGCTCCACCGCGCGCGCCGCCCGCTCCTGGTAGCCCTCCCCGGCCTTGCCCGACTCCCCCATGCCGGCGCCCAGGACGAGGATGGCGTCGGCCCGGACCGGGGGATCCTCGAGGCGCAGGGGCGCCGCCGCCATCCACGGCAGCGGCGATTGGAAGAGGAGGAGCCACACGACGAGGATGACCAGCGCCGGCGCGAGGAGCCGCCGGCGGGGCCCCTCGATCTGGGCCAGGAAGGCTTCCCGCCACGCGAGCCGGCGGCGGGCCGACCGGTTGCGAAGCCTGTCCGCGATCAGCGCCGACATGCCGGCGATCCGGGACTCCCAGGAGTTGGCGCGGGCGGCGGCGATGCGAGCCTGGGCGCGGGCCCCGTCCTCCCGCAAGGCCTCGGCAATCCGCTGCCCGAACTCCTCGGCCCCCGAGGCCACCGCCACGCAGCCGGGGTGGGCCTCACCGAACCGCCGCACCTCCGGGAGGGGCGTGGACACCACCGCCTTCCCCATGCAGAGGTACTCGTTCATCTTCACGGGGTAGACGTTGTCGGTGAACTCCGTCACCCGGTAGGGGATGAGCGCGACGTCGAAGGTGCGGATGTAGTACGGGATCGCGTCGTGGGGCTTCTCGCCCACCAGGTACACGTTGCGCAGCGCGCGCAGCGCGCTGACGTCGGTCAGGACCGGCCCCACCAGCAGCAGATCCAGCTCCGGGTGACGCTCGGCGAGGCCCCGCAGCAGCTCGACGTCGATCTTCGCCCCGTGGAGGGCTCCGACATACCCGGCCACCGGCCGATCGCCCCGCGGGGCGTCCGCGGGCCGGGGCGCATCGGGGGCCTCCCGGATCTTCTCGAACTTGGCCAGGCTCACGCCGGCCGGAAACAGGTGGACGTCGGCGCTGTGCGCCGCAGCGTACTTGAACAACTCCTCCGACGTGACGAACACGAGATCGGCGGCGGTGAACACTTGCCTCTCGAGCGCCCCGATCCGCCGGGCTCCCCGCGAGCTCTTGGCGAAGTTGTCGGCGCAGTGGTAGACGACGACGAGCGGATGGAAGCTCTTGATGACGTCCAGGGCGAAGGCGTTGGGGAGGAACGTCCAGACGATCTCGGCCGAGAAGTTCATGACGCTCATCCACTGGCGCAGAGCCCGGTGGATGATCAGCCGGTTCACCAGGCGGGCCGTCCGCGAGTACGGGAACGGCAGGATCAGCGGCGAGTACACGAAGAGGTTCTCGCCCTCCATCCGGAAGCCGTGGGCGCTGCCCCACCAGGTCCGGAGCCGCCGCCCGATCCGGGGCAGGTCGCTGAGCCGCGGCGCCCGCACCCCCGTGTTGTCGATGTAGAGAACCCGGTTCCCCGCCCGCGCCAGCGTCGACATGATCTCCTGGTGCGTCTGCCACAGGAAGTCCCAGTCGATCGAGGAGGCGCAGACGATGTCCCGGCCGGTGATCATCGGCGCTTCATCACGTACCGGGGCGACGGCATGAGCAGCTGGAGCGCCAGGAGGCGGAGCGGCGGCGGGATCCCGCCGGGGAACGCCAGCTCGGCCCGGTAGATGCGGGGCAGCCAGGCCAGCCCCCGCAACCGCAGCCACGCCGCCACCAGGCGGCTCAGGATTGGCTCGAGGGGCCAGCTCCGCACCAGCGACGGCGCGTAGTGCTCGCGGCGGATGCCGTCCAGCACCTCCCGCGCCCGCCGGCTCGCCCCGAACGACTTCGTGTCCGGGTGCGCCCGCGAGCCGGCCAGGATAGCCGGCACGTAGGTGAAGGTAGAGCGCTTCACCAGTCGCATCCACAGCTCGTGATCGAACAGAAAGTGCAGATCCAGGCGAACCTGATGCCTGGCCAGGACCGATGCGCGGAAGAACACGCTGGGCTGGCCGATGCAGTGAAAGTATAGCCGCTCGGCTGTGAGCCTGCGCAGGACGGGCGCGATCCGAAAGACCTCGCCCAGGCGGTCGACCAGCACGTAGTCGCCGTAGACCAGATCGGCGTCAGGGTGACGCTCGAAGGCGGCGACCGCGGTCTCCACCGTGCGAGTCGAGAAGTAGACATCGTCGGAGTTCAACCAGCCGACGATCTCGCCGTGGACCAGCCGGAACCCCTTGTTGAGGGCATCCGACTGCCCCCGGTCGGGCTCGCTCAGCCACCGCAGGTCGTACTGCCCCTCGTAGCGCTTGAGGACCTCGACGGTGCGGTCGGTCGAGCCTCCGTCGACCACGATGTGCTCCAGCGGCCGGTAGGTCTGGTTGCGCACGCTCAGAACGGTGGCCTCGATGAACTCCCCCTGGTCGTAGGAGGGGGTCACGATGGAGACAAGAGGCCGAGCGCTAGACATGACCCACCTCACCGGCGAGGGCCGCCGATCGCTCGCCGGAGAGCACCTCGCGGTAGAGGTCCAGAAACCGCCGTGCCTCGCCAGCCGCCGTATACTCCCGCTCGACCGTCGCCCGACACTCCCGGCCCATCCCCGCCCTGAGCTCGGCATCGCCCAGGAGATGCCGGATCCCCCCGGCCAATCCGGCGGCCTCGACGTCGCTCACCAGGTAACCGGTCCGCATGTGGGCGAGGACCTCGCTGACTCCGCCCACGTCGAAGGCCACCGCCGGAGTGCCGCAGGCGAAGCTCTCCAGGAGGGCATTGGGGAAGTTCTCGGCCAGTGTCGGCAGCACGAACACATCGGCGGCCGCGTACGCGGAGGCCATGACGGCCTCGTCGCCGACGGCCCCCAGCGCGTGGACCGCGAACGGCAACTCCGTGGCGATCCGCTCGCCACCAGACCCCGCCACCAGCACGAGGAGGTCGCGCTCCCCCCGGGCGGCGAGCCGCTCCATCGCCTCCCGGAACACGGCGTATCCCTTCCGTCGATCGGTCAGGGCGAAGGCGCTGTAGAGGATGACTCGGCCGGCGCCGGGCAGGCCCAGGCTCGCGCGGGCAGCCTGGCGCGGTCGGGGCCGGTAGATGTCCGGGTCCGCGCCGTTTGGAATCACATGGACCGGGAAGGCACCCAGGAGCGGGCTCTGGCCGACGAGGCCGGCCAGCCACCGCGACGGCGTCACCACCGTCAGGCGACACGCCGAATAGGCCCGCCGCTTGATCCGCCACAGCAGCGCCGTCGTGTCGCGACGCAGGC
>CAZDYT010000252.1:0-6010 GCA_964509395.1 uncultured bacterium | reverse complement strand
CCGGCAACGTAGTGGTGGAAGGTTGTCACCCACTGCGCGGAGGCGATGATGATGGCGTCCGGGCGAAAGCGGGCGACCTCCTCACCGAGCGCCTGGAGCCCGTGGATCACCGGCTGGCACAGCGGTCCCCCCCGCTCCGGATCGAAAAACCGCGGTGTGTGCGGGACGAGCATCCCGCGAAGGAGGTTGCCCACGGCTGTGGCTCCGCTCCCTGCGCGCCTCGAGGTCCCGAATGAGGATCGACTCGGCCAAAATGGGTTGGTAGGGCTATCACTAACACCGGCCCCAGGGGCTGTCAAGGCGGCGTCCGACCCGGCCGCGGGCGTGGCACCATCCGCCGGAAGCGACCCCGCGGGGTGGGACGGCGACCGCGCCTCGCCGCTCCCGAAGGGGCCGGGTGCCGGAAAGCTTGGTCCCGCAGGGGGGGGCTTTGTACAATAACGCCGGTCTTTTCGCAGCCATGCGGGCTCCCAGTGCCAGCGGGCGCGGGCTCCGGGTGCCCGGCCTCCCGAGGGGGACACGCGATGACGAAGTGGCTCGACGTCTTGATCGTGTTGATCGTGGCGGTCGTGGTGGGCGCAGCGCTCCTCGTCGCGGGCGAACTCCCCGCCCTCGCGGCGGACGAGGTCTTCCTCGCCACCGGCGGGTACGTGACAGGGGATCTCGAGGAGGCAGATCTCACCCTGCAGACGCCGAGTGCCACCTATCGCGTGACCCGCGAGAGCGTCTGGCGTGTGGCGCTCGGCACGGGCCCGATCGGTGATCTGGTGGAGCTCCGGAACGGCAATCACCTCTCGGGCCGCATCGACCGCGCCCGCTACACCCTCCGGTTGCCGGGCGGCGAGACGCGGACCCTGAATCGGGATGAGATCGCCGAGATCAAGCTGGGGGCGCCGAGCCGCCGCACGGCTACTCCTCGGCTGACCGACGTCGTCCTCCTGCAGAACGGCGACTACGTCTTCGGGGACCTGTCGGGGAGTGAGTTCACCCTCGCGCTCCCCACCGGGACCCAGCGCTTCCACCGGGACCGGCTGTGGCGAATCTGGCTCGAGTCGGCGACGGGGGACGCCGTCCAGCTCGCGAACGGCGACGTGCTCGCGGGCGTCGTCGACCAGGCGCGTTACGAGATCCGGACGCCGGACGGCCAGATGCTGGCGTTCAGCCGCCACGAAGTCCAGGAGATCCTGTTCCACCAGCCCGCGAAGCCGGGCGCGGCAGCCCCGGGGGCTCCGGTGGCCGCTGCGCCGCCCGCGGCGCCACCCGCCGCGCCGGGCGCGCCCGCCGCGGCGCCCACGGTCTCGGCCGCGGCCCTGCCGCCCCCGGTCCGTGCCGTCCTGCGCGATCTCCACTTCGAGTTCGATCGCTGGGACCTCACCCCCGAGGCACGCCGCACGCTCGAGGATGTCGCGACCGCGATGAAGGCCTACACCCGGCTGAGCCTGCTCATCGAGGGCCACGCGGACGAACGGGGCACCCCGGAGTACAACCTTGCCCTCGGCGCGCGCCGGGCACAGGCGGCCAAGGACTACCTCACCGGGCTCGGCGTCGAGCCCGGACGCCTCGACACGATCTCCTACGGCGAGGAGCGGCCTCTCGATCCCCGACACAACGAGGTCGCCTGGACCCTGAACCGGCGGGCGCACTTCGCGGTGAAATCCCAGTGAGGATGCTAGGGCGCATCGTCGGGGGCGCCCTGGCACTGGCGCTCGGGGCGGGGACCGCCGCCGCAGCGACCCCGGCGGGCCCGGCCGTCGGCGGATGGGCGAGTTACCGGTGGACTTCGACGCTCCGAGAGACCGTGCCCGTGCTCGTCCAGCAACCGGGTCCCGGCGGGCAGCTTTCGTGGTCCGTCGGCCAGGAGCCGGCGCCCGTCCCGCCCCTCATCGTCACGTACGGGATCGCGCGCGGTGACCGCAAGACCTACACGCTGCAGATCGTGACGCAAGAGCAGCCGGAGGGGCCCCCGCTCTCGATCACGCAGGTCACGGTGAACCGGGCCTCTGGCCGGGCCGTGAGAAGCGTCATTCGCCGCCAGAAGGGGCTGATCGAGACACCCGAGTCGGGGCTCCGTCCGTTCCGCGAGGCCGACGTCTCCCAGGGCCGCCGCGAGGAGGTGACGGTCCCCGCGGGGCGCTACACGGCGCTCCATGGCGCCGCCCAGGGGGCCGAGGTCTGGGTGTCGGACGAGGTGCCGGCGCTCGCTCTCATCAAGGGGGTGTGGCGCGAGGGCACGCTCGAGCTGGTGGGGAGCGGGACCAGCGGCGCCAATGACCTCTTCAAGACCGCTTCGCCGTAACCGGCCGAAGCCGGGAGAAGGAGTGACAGCCATGCGCCCAGCACCGCTCGCGGGAGTTCTCGGCCTCCTCCTCGCCGGCGCCGCCGTGAGTTCCCCGGTCCACGCCGACGTCGTGATCCTCGCGGACGGAAGCCACCTCACCGGCGAGGTCCAGGGCACCGAGCTGCCCGTGGTGACTCCGGACGGCCCGGTCACGGTCGGGCTCCGCGAGCTCCGGGAGGTGACGCTCGCCGGGGCGGTGGGCGACGTCGTCCGCGACAAGACGGGGCGCAGGATGACAGGCCTCGTGGACCAGCCGAGCTACGCGATCCGGCTCCCGTCCGGCCAGACCATCGCCTTCCCCCGCGCCCTGGTCCTCACGATCCGCTTCAGCGCGAAGTAGCGCTTCCGCCGGCCGCACAGTCCCGCGACCCGTTCCCGGCACGCCCCTCGCCGCCGCGATCGTGCGCCGCGCGCCCCGATCGCGACGGGCCGGACCCTCACTGCCAGAGCCAGAGCACGCTCGGGAACCCGCAAGTGACCTCGCGTGTTAGTATCCGTGAAGGCCACCGCGCCGACGCGGTGATGATCCGCATGCCGCTCCAAGGAGGCCAGGCATGGTCACCCCTCGGATCCTCGCCCTCGGGACCGCCGTGCCGGCCCCACGGTTCAACCAGGCGGAGCTGCTCGGGCTCGCGGGTTACCGGGACCCGCTCCGGCGCAACTTCTTCCTGCGGAGCGACATCGACGGCCGGCACTTCTTCGTCGATCCGATTCGGCCGCGGACGGACGAAGACGTGGACGAGCTCGCCGCGCGCTTCCGGGCGGGGAGCGTCGCGCTCGGGACGCAGGCGATCCAGGCAGTCCTCGAGCGCGCCGATCTGGACGTGGCGCAGGTGGACTTCCTGGCCACGACCACGTGCACCGGGCGCCTCTGCCCGAGTCTCGACGCGCACCTGATCCGGGCGCTCGGCTTCCGCGAGGACGTCCAGCGCGTGCACGTCGGCGACACCGGCTGCGCGAGCGCGATCGTCGCGCTCCAGCAGGCGTACAACCACCTGCGCGCCTTTCCTGGCCACCGCGCCCTCGTCGTCGCGGTCGAGATCTGCTCGGCGACGTACTTCCTGGACGACTCGCCCGAGACGGCAGTCGCGAACGCGATCTTCGCCGACGGCGCGGCGGCCGTCCTGCTCGGCACCGAGGGCGAGGGGGTCGCGATCGCGGGGCACCGCACGCTCATCCGCACAGAGCACCTCGACCGCATGGGGTTCACGTTTCCGGGCGGCCGGCACCGGATCCGGCTCAGCAAGGAGATCCGCCACATCGCCCCGCTCATGCTGGAGGAGGTCGCCACGCGTCTCCTCAAGGACCACGGCCTCACCCGGGACGACGTGCGGTTCTGGGTCCTCCACTCGGCGGGCCGGCGCGTCAACGAGCGGGCGCAGGTCGCCCTCGGCCTCCCCGAAGCGGCCCTGGCCTACTCCCGCGCGGTGCTGCGGCGGTTCGGGAACATGTCGTCCGCGACGGTGCTCTTCGTGCTCGACGAGGTGCTCCGGACCGGCCACCCCCGGCCGGGTGACTGGGGGACGATGGTCGCGCTCGGGCCCGGCTTCGCGGCGGAGGGCGCGCTCCTCCGCTGGTAGGCGCGGCCGCCAGGTTCGATGCTCCACGCGCTGGCTCCCCTTCCCCGCGAAGTCGCCCGGCTGGAGTTTCTGGACCGCCCCGACATGCCGCCCGCCGAGCTGGCGGAGAGCCTGGCCGACATCGCGCGGCTGAACCGGCTGGGCCCGACCCGATCGCTGCTCGCGCACGCGGCCCCGTTCTTCGAGCGCTTCGAGCGGGAGGGGAATTCGAAGCCGCTCCGCGTCCTCGACGTCGGGACCGGCGCGGCCGACATCCCCGCCGCGCTCGCCCGGTGGGCCCGCGCCCGCGGGTGGGCGGTGAGCGTCCTCGCCCTGGACGTGCGGCCCGAGGTCCTGGCCTGCGCCGTCCCCGCGGCGCGCGAGGCTGACGAGGTGCGGCTCGTCGCGGGCAACGCGCTCGAGCCACCGGTGCGGCCGAAAGGCGTCGACCTCACCCTCTGCTCGCTCACCCTCCACCACCTCCCCGAGGACGCCGTCGTGGCGCTGTTTCGCCTGATGGCGGAGGTCTCCCGGCTCGGCTTCGTCGTCAGCGATCTCCGGCGCAGCCGTCTGGCCTACTCCGCCGCATGGCTCGCCACGCGGCTGATCTCGCGGAACCGGCTGACCCGCCACGACGGGCCGCTGTCCGTGCGGCGGGCCTACTCCGAGGCGGAGCTCCGGCGCCTGGCCGCGGCCGCCGGGCTTCGGGAGGTCCGCTGGTACCGGGCGCCGTGCTTCCGGCTGATCGGCGTGTACTCGTCTGCGGGCGGCGAGGGTGGCCCGCGCGCGTCACGGTCCGGGCACGTCCACGGCTGACGTCGTCGTCGTCGGAGCGGGACCGGCGGGCGCCGCCACGGCGATGCTGCTCGCCGAGGCCGGGTACGACGTCGTCCTCCTCGATCGCGCGCGCTTCCCGCGGGACAAGGTCTGCGGGGAGTACCTCTCCCCCGAAGGGAGCCGCCTCCTCGATCGCCTCGGCGTCCTCAAGGGCGTCGAGACGGCCGGCGCCCGCCCGCTCCGCGGGATGCGGATCGTCGCGCCGGACGGGACCACGCTGGTCGGCGACTATCCCCGGAGCGGCCGCTACCGCGGGTACCGCGACCACGCCCTCGCGGTGCCGCGCTGGATGTTCGACGCGGCCCTCGTGGAGCAGGCCCGCGCCCTGCCGGTGCGGGTGCGCGAGGGCTTCCGGGTCACGGACCTCCTCCTCGAGGGCCGCCGCGTGACCGGCGTCGAGGGGCTCGACGGCGCCGCCGCGGGGCCGCCCGAGCGCATCAGGGCGCGCCTCGTCGTCGGCGCCGACGGCCGGACATCCGTCGTCGCGCGCCGGCTCGGCCTCGTCCGGCCGCATCCGTGGCTCCACCGGCTGGCGCTCGTGACCTACGCCGAGGGCGTGGCGCACGACCCCGAGCGGGGGGAGATCTTCCTGGCGCCCCCGGCGTACTCGATCGTCAACCCGGTCGGCGACGGCCGCGTGAACCTGAGCCTCGTCATCCCCGCGATCGAGGGCCTCCGGCACAAGGGAGACCTCGCCGGCTACTTCGACCGGGCCGTCGCCGCGCTGCCGTACCTCTGCGATCGCCTGCGCCGGAGCCACCGCGTCGGCCCCGTGCGGGCGCTCGGCCCGCTGGCCTATCGCGTCGAGCCTCCACGCCACGACGGCGTGCTCCTGGTGGGCGACGCCCTCGGCTTCCTGGATCCCTTCACCGGCGAAGGGATCTTCACCGCCCTCCGCTCCGCCGAGCTGGCGGCCGAGGTGGCCGCCGCGGCCCTCCGGGCGAACGACGTCTCGGCCCCGGCCCTCGCGCCGGCTCACGCCCGCCGGCGCGCCGAGTTTGCCGCCAAGGACCGCGTCTCGATCCTCCTCCAGCGCCTCATCGCGCGGCGCCGCCTCGCCGTGGCCGTGGCGCGCCGGCTCGCGCGCCGGCCCGCCCAGCTCGAGCTCCTGATGGGGGTCATCGGCGACTTCGTCCCGGCCCGCGAGGTCCTCTCGCTCCGCTTCCTCGCCCGGCTCCTCTTCTGACGGCGCTCTACTCGCTGATCGTGATGAGCGTGTGGAGCCCGCAGTAGCCGACGCCGGTGCCCAGATCGAAGAGGGGGCCGAAAATCGGCG
>CAZDYT010000251.1:0-6047 GCA_964509395.1 uncultured bacterium | reverse complement strand
GCCCCTTCATCCCCGTGGCCCGGGTGGCGGACATGCTCTTGCACCCCGGCGAGCCGTTCGACTTCGACGGCCAGCGTCTCGTCTATCCCGCGATCCGCCTCGTCTACTGGTGCGGCGGCAACCCGTTCCACCACCACCAGCACCTGGGGCGCCTCCGCCGCGCGTTCGCCCGGCCGGACACGATCGTCGTCCACGAGCCGTTCTGGACGCCGATGGCCCGCCACGCCGACGTCGTGCTGCCCGCGACCGTGACGCTGGAGCGGAACGACATCGGCGGGTCGCCCAACGACTCGTGCCTGATCGCGATGCACCGGGCGGTCGAGCCCTGGGCCCAGGCCCGGAACGAGTACGACATCTTCGCCGACCTCGCGGCCGCCCTCGGGGTCGCGGCGCGCTTCACCGAGGGCCGGGACGAGATGGCCTGGCTCCGGCACCTCTACGAGGGCTGGCGCGTGAAGGTGGCGGATCGCAGCGGGCGGGCCCTGCCGCCCTTCGACGAGTTCTGGGCGGCCGGGGCGCTCGAAGTGCCGGACGTCGACGCCGACCTGGTCCTGCTCGAGGAGTTCCGCGCCGACCCGGAGCGCGCGCCGCTCGGCACCCCGAGCGGGCGGATCGAGATCTTCTCGGCGACCATCGACGG
Source organism: uncultured bacterium (assembly GCA_964509395.1). GTDB lineage: Bacteria > Methylomirabilota > Methylomirabilia > Rokubacteriales > DASRDR01 > CAZDYT01. The sequence goes on along the minus strand of CAZDYT010000251.1, from coordinate 5,407 downwards.
GTTCGGCTACGACGACTGCCCGGGCCACCCGGCGTGGCTTCCGCCAATCGAGTGGCTCGGCTCGCCGCTGACGGAGCGCTACCCGCTCCACCTCATCGCGAACAACCCGACGACGCGGCTCCACAGCCAGCTCGACGTCGGCGCGTTCAGCCAGTCCGCCAAGGTCCAGGGACGCGAGCCGATCCGCCTCCACCCGACCGACGCCGCCCGGCGCGGGATCCGGAGCGGGGACGTCGTGCGCGTGTTCAACGACCGCGGGAGCTGTCTCGCCGGCGCCGTCGTGAGCGACACCGTGCGCGAGGGCGTGGTGCAGCTCTCGACCGGGGCGTGGTACGACCCGCTCGACCCGGCCGACCCCGACGCGATGTGCGTCCACGGCAACCCGAACGTGCTCACCTTCGACCGCGGCACCTCGAAGCTCGCCCAGGGCTGCTCGGGTCAGCACGCCCTCGTCGAGGTCGAGCCGTGGACCGGGCCGCTGCCGCCGATTCGCGCCTACGACCCGCCGCCGGAGGAGGAGCGCCCGGGGCGGTAGGGGCCGGGCCCGGGTGTTGAGCGGTCCAGAAGCCGCTTGACTCGCTCTCGGCTCCCCCGGTCTTCCATCCCACGCCGCCGCGGCGAGCCGGGGGACCGGGCGACGGTGCCGAAGCGCTTCGCGAGGTCGCGGAGGGACAGCCTGACCAGGGCGGCACGCCTCAGCCCTGGCCGAGCGCCCGCGCGCGCTCGGCCAGCCGGCGGTCGACGTCCTCCATCCGCGCCCGATAGCTATCGAGCCAGGCGCGCGCGGCGTCGAGCTCGGCACGGTAGCGCGCCAGGCTCGCGGCGAGCGGCCCCGGCGCCGGGCCACCCGGCAGCGTGCGCACGGCGACGAAGTGCTCGGGCGTGGTGTACCGACGGAGGTCGGCCTCGTCCAGCGTGGGTGGGCGGCCCGCCACCGCCGCGAACGCCTCGGCGAAGGCCGAATAGGGGACGGTCGCGAACCGTTCGCCCCGGCTCAGCATGTCCCGGACCAGCCGCGCGACGATCTCGTGCCCCTGGCGGAAGGAGATGCCCTCCGCGCGCACCAGCGAATCGGCCAGCTCGGTCGCTGTGATGCAGCTCTCCTCGATGTGGCGGCGCACGCGCGCCTCGTCGACCCGCGCGGCGCGGATGAACCCGGCGAGAAGCCGCAACGCCCGCTCCCCGGCTTCGAAGGCAGCATAGCCCGCCACCTGGGCCTCGCCCTCGGCGTCGTTGACGTCGGTGAATGGCGTGTTGTGCAGCGCGTCGATCATCCAGCCGGCGCGGCCGGCGGCGAGCGAGCAGAGGAGCCGCAGGTGCTCGACCGGCACCGGGTTGCGTTTCTGCGGCATGATCGAGCTGACCTGCACGTACGCGTCGGGCACGTAGAGGTGCCCGATCTCGAAGCCGGTCCACACGTTGAGGTCCTGCGCGAACCGGCCGAGGTGCACGAACAGGAGCCGCACGGCGCCGTAGACACTGGTCAGATAGTCGTTGGCGGCGATGCAGCCATAGGCGTTTTCCTGCACCTCGGCGAACCCGAGGAGCTCGGCCATCGCCGCGCGATCGAGCGGAAAGCCCGAGGTGGTGATCGCCGCCGCCCCCATGCTGCACATGTCGGGATAGCGGCTGGCCTGGCGCAGGCGCTCCACGTCGCGCAGCAGCAGCTCGATCAGGGCGCCCAGGTAGTGACCGTACGTGGTCGGCTGCGCCGGCTGGCCGTGGGTGTAGGCGACCACGAGCGTGGCGCGGTTAGCCTCCGCCACCTCGAGCAGGGTCGCGATCGCCGCCAGGAGCTCCGTGAGCAGCGCCACGAGGCGCTCCTTGAGCGCCATCTTGAAGACCGTGTGGTCGATGTCGTTCCGGCTGCGGCCGGTGTGGAGCTTGCCGGCCGTCTCGACGCCGAGCCGCCGCTCGAGCTCGGCCTCGACGAGAAAGAAGACGTCTTCGTGCTCGCCGGTGTAGGCGAGCGCCGCGACATCGGTTCCCGCTTCAAGGTCGTCGAGCGCCCGCAGGATCGCCGCCGCCTCCGCCCGGGACAGCAGGCCCTGGGCGGCCAGCATGATCGCGCTGGCGCGGTTGACCCGCATCTGGTGGCGCCAGTGGTGCCGCTTCGCGCCCTCGAACAGCGGCGCCAGCACCGTCTCCCGGTAGACCGGCGCCGGAAACGTGGCGTCATCACCCGGATGTGCCATCGGGCGCCTATCCCTTGAGCCCGGCGAGCATCACGCCGCGGATGATGTACTTCTGGAGCGCGAGGAAGACGAGGAGCGTGGGGAGCGTCGCGATGCTGGCGCCGGTCATCACCATCTCCCATTCAGTCTGGAACTCGCTCGAGAACGAAGCGAGTCCGACGGGCAGGGTGTAGAGGCTGGGGTCCGTCGTCGCGATGAGAGGCCACAGGAACGCGGTCCAGTTGCCGAGAAAGGTGAAGATGGCGAGCGCCGACAGGGCCGGGGTCACCAGCGGCAGCGCGATCCGCCACCAGATCTGGAACTCGCCCAACCCGTCGACGCGGCCGGCCTCGATCAGCTCGTCCGGGACGCCCTCGAAGAACTGCTTCATCAGGAACGTGCCGAAGCCGGTCATCATCCCCGGGAACATGATGCCCCAGTAGGTGTCGAGCCAGCCCAGGTTCTTGCTCATGACGTACCAGGGCAGCACCAGCATCTCGGTGGGGATCATGAGCGTGCTCAAGATCGCCACGAACACCGGAAGCCGCCCGCGGAAGCGGAACTTGGCGAGCGTGTAGCCGACCAGGCTGTCGAAGAATAGGACCGAGAGCGTGGTGAGGATCGCGATCGCGAGCGAGTTGAGGAACCAGCGCGGGAATCCGGAGGCACCGACCAGCCGCCGGTAGTTGGCGAGCGTCGGCGCCCGGGGCAGGAGCGACAGCTCGTAGACCTCGACGTTGGGCTTGAGCGAGGTCGCCAGCATGTAGACGAACGGCATCACCATCAGCACGCCGCCGAGGAACAGCAGCGTCCAGGCGACTGCCCGGGCCGGTCGCGCCCCGGCGCTCATCTCGCCCGCAGGAGCCGCATCTGGCCGAGGGAGATCGCGAGCAGGATCACGAAGAGTACCACGGTCTGCGCCGCGGCATAGCCCATCTCGAAATGCCCGAAGGCGCTCTCGTAGATCTTGAGCACCAGCGGCTTGGTCGAATCGAGGGGGCCGCCCTGGCCGTTGGTCATGCTGTAGACGTAGTCGAAGATGCGGAGAAAGCCGATCGAGCTCACGACGACGAGGAAGACGATCGTCGGCCGCAGGAGCGGGAGCGTGATGTCGACGAGGATACGCCAGCCGCCGGCGCCGTCGATCTCGGCCGCTTCGTAGTAGTCCTGCGGGATCGCCCTCAGGCCGGCGAGGAAGATCACCACCTGGAAGCCGAGCGCGGCCCAGATGGCAGGGGCGAGCACCGCGTACAGCGCCTGCTCCGTCGAGCGGAGGAACGGCTGCTGGGAAAGGCCGAGCGCCACCAGCAGATCGTTGAACAGGCCGACGGGCATTGGCTGGTAGAACCATCGCCAGACCCAGGCCATGGCGACCGCGGTCGCGATGTGCGGGACGAAGTAGAGCGCACGCAGGAGCGCGTGCCCGAAGCGGACGCGATCGAGGTAGTAGGCGATGACGAACGAGAGCAGGAGGCTGACGGCAACCCCGGCGGTCAGGTACTGGAAGGTGTTGCCCATCACCTGCCAGAAGCCCGGGTCCGTCGCCAGGCGTCGGTAGTTGTCGAGGCCGACGAAGCGCCGCGCGCCGACGATGTTCCAGTCGGTGAGTGAGATGAGGAACGCGTCGGCCGTCGGGTAGAAGCGGATGCCGACGTAGAAGGCGATCGGCACGGCGAGGAACGCCCACGCGCAGAGGGCCCGCCTGGCGCCGAGTGACAACCGGTCGAGCATCGCGGGCGGCGCGCTGCCGGGCCGGCGGAGCGCCGCCGGCCCGGCCGGGAGGTCACCGGGCGAAGAACGCGTCCAGCAGCTTCTGCTCCTCGGCCGCCGCCTGGGCGACCGATTCGGCCACCGGCAGTCCTTTGATCGCGATGCGGTCGACCATGTCGATGAACAGCTTGCGCTGGGCGGTCTCGTTGACGAAGAACGTCACCTCGGCGTACGCGAGGCCCCGGATGAAGGCGCCGTACTTCGGATGGTTCCGGACCGCGTCTTTCTCGGCCACCGCCTGGCGCGCCGGGAGCTCGCCGACCTTCTCGAGCCACAGCTCCATCGCGGCGGGCGTCGTGATGAACCGGAGGAACTTCGCGGCCGCCTCCTTCTTGGCACCGGTCGCCTTGGGCGTGATGCCGTTGACCCAGTACGAGGCGAAGTTGGAGCGCCGGCCCTCGTGAGCCGGCAGTTCGCCGACGCCGTAGTCGAGCCCGGCCTGGCCGTCGAAGGCGGCGAGCCGGAACGAGCCGTCGATGGTGAAGCCGGCCTTGCCCGAGCGGAACGCCGTGACGCCGTCGGTGAGGAAGCCGAACTGGCTCACCTTGTGCTTGGCGACGAGGTCGGTGTACCACGCCACCGCCCGGGTGCCGGCCGGCCCCGCGTAGGCTACCGTCCGGCCGTCCGCCGAGTAGGGCTGTCCGCCCATCTGGCGGATCAGCACCTCGCGCAGCCAGTGATGATCCTGCCCGCCCATGTCGAGCGCGATCCCCACCTGCAGCAGGTTGCCGCCGGCATCACGCTTGGTCATCTTCTTCGCCGCCTCGATCAGCTCGTCGAGCGTCTGGGGCGGCTTCGCCGGGTCGAGCCCGGCCTCCCGCATCAGCTTCCGGTTCCAGAACAGCGCGAGAGAGCGGACCGCGGTGGGCACGGCGTAGTACTGGCCGCCGACCTTCATCTGCTTCACCAGGGGGAAGAACTCGCGCTCGATCTCCGCCGGATCGAAGAGGTCGGTGGGCAGGGGCTGCAGGAGCTTCGCCTTCAGATAGTCGTGCAGCCAGCCGTAAAAGAGCTGCACCACGTCCGGTCCCTGACCGGCGGGAATGGCGGCGGCGATCTTCAGGCGGAAGTCGTCGTACGGTACGTGGGTATGCTTGACCCTGATGCCGGGATTCGCGGCCTCGAAGCGCTTGATGAGCTCGTCGATCGCCTGCACGCGCTGGGCGAAGGTGTACTGCCAGTACTCGATCTCGACCGTCTGGGCGTGCGCGGTCCCGGCGATCGCCAGCGCCACGCCGAGCGCAGCGGCCCACAGCTTGCCCTTGATCATGTCTCCCTCCCTGTCTCCCGGAGCGCTCGCCCAGTGGCCTGGCTCCTCCGCCAGCGGCCCCACCTCGCGTTGCCCCGGAGATCGATGTTCCCAAAGCTTCCGGGCGCGGTCAACACGTCCGTCCCCCGCGACGCTCCCGCCTCGCGCGCGACGCGGCCGGACGCCCGGCCGCCCGGGGCGGCGTCTCCCGGCT
>CAZDYT010000250.1:0-6049 GCA_964509395.1 uncultured bacterium | reverse complement strand
ACGCCGAGGAGGATCGGGGGCGAGAGCCACACGCCGGCGACGCGGAGCGCTCGGGCCAGCATCCCGGGCGCGCCCTATCGCACGTCCCGGGCCGCACCGCCGGCGCGCGGGCGGAGCGCCAGAGCGACCAGCATGAGCCCGGACGCCGCGCCGGTGGCCCACCACCCCAGGCTCACGCCGGCGAGGCGGACCGCCGCGAGGTCGTGCGACGCAACGAAGAGCCAGCCGACCGCCGCCAGCGGGAGCACCACCAGCGCAGTCGCGACGAGCGCGTGCCCACGCCGGGAGCGGAAGCGGTCGCGCGGAGATGAGACGGCCGAGTCGCGCTGACTCAGCGCCGTGCCGATGACCGTCGCATCCCGTCGTCCCCGGTCGTGGACCCGCCTCCCAGAAGGGAGCGACGGCCCGCGGGCCTGAGGCGTCGCGACCCGATGGTCGATGACGGCATACGCCTCGGCGGGCCCGCCGCTTTCAGCGGGTACCCGCCGACCTCCCAGGGGCCTGTCGGAGAAACCGCGCCACTCGCGAAGGAACTACCGCAACGCCTCGAGGTGTTCCGCTCCCGGCCCCGGCGCCACGGATCACCGAGCGCCGGTGGGCCCCACCGGGCTCAGCCCGGGATCGCGGCGTATCCAAGGCGCTTGGAGACCGCTTGCGCCGCCGCCTTGACCCGCGGCACCAGCTCGCCCTGGAGCCGCTCGAGCGTCAGCCGGAAGACCGGACCGACGACGCCGACTGCCCCGACCACCCGCTTCTGGTAATCGCGCACCGGGGCAGCGACACCGCGGACGCCAGGCGCGCTCTCTTCGTCCTCCAGAGCGACCTCCTCCGCGGCCACGCGCGCCAACTCCTCGCCGAGTCGGGCGGGGTCGGTGAGCGTCCGCGGGGTTACGGCGGACGGCTCGTACTGTTTCCACAGCTGCTCGAGCTCGTCTTGAGGGCGGAAGGCGAGCTGCGCCTTCCCCAGGGCGCTGGCGTGGGCGGGGAGCCGCTGGCCGAGGTAGGAAACCACCCGGACGGCGTGGGTCGTCTCGGCCATGTCGACGCAAACCACGCCCGGACCCTCGAGGACGCCGAGGTACGCGGTCTCCGTGGTCTCGGCGGCGAGCTGGTCGAGGGCACTGTGCGCCTGGGTGGCGAGCCCGAGGTGGTGCAGGAAGACGCTCGCCACCTCGAAGGTCTTGATACCCAGGCGGTAGTTGCCTGTCTCCTTGTCCTGCTCGACGTAGCCCCGGGTCTCGAGCGTGGCCAGGAGCCGGAAGACGTTGTTCTTGTGGAGCTTGAGCTTCCGCGAAAGCTCCGTGACCCCGAGCTCTTCCTGACCGACCGCAAACGCCTCGAGGATGTCGAGCGCGCGGCTCACCGACTGGATCAGGTAGTCCGACTTCGCTTTCTTCATGCCAGCCAACCCCGCACCCCAAACAGGAGTCGAGGAAAATCATAAACCGTCGTTATAAGGGGGTCAACCGGATTTTTCGAGGCCGGGCTGGGACTCGGGCCGACCCGAGGGCGACGGCACCGGCGAAGGGACCGAACTCGACAGACGAACCCCGTGGAACTCTTCGGGAGCAAACCAGAATGTGAGGCGTCGGGGACCGGGACGCGGCGCACCGGCCGCATGGTAGAGTGGGGCCGGACCGAGCTCACCGCCCGGAACAAGGAGAGAGCATGGCTGAGGTTCGGCGGATCCTCGTCATCGTCGCCCACCCCGATGACGCCGAGTTCGGCTGCGGCGGGAGCGTCGCCCGGTGGGTCGAGGAGGGGCGGGACGTCTTCTACTGCATTGCGACCACCGGCAATCGGGGCTCGAATGATCCCGCCATGACGCCGGAGCGCTTGGCCGAGATTCGAGAGGAGGAGCAGCGCGCGGCCGCCCGCGCCCTCGGGGTCAAGGACGTCGTCTTCCTCGGCTACCCCGACGGCGAGCTGGAAGACACGCGCGAGGCCCGGCGGGACGTCGTCCGGGCGATCCGGCGGTTCCGACCCGACCGCGTCGTCACGCAGAACCCCTTCCCCACCCTCAACCCCTACGGAGGACACCGCGACCACCGCCACGCGGGGCGGCTGGCCCTCGACGCGGTCTACCCATACGCCCGCGACCGGCTTCACTTTTCGGAGCTCCTGGCGGAGGGATGGAAGCCGCACAAGGTGCGCGAGGTCTACCTGATGGGCCATCCCGACCCCGACACGTTCGTGGATATCGCCGCGACCATGGAGCGGAAGCTCGCCGCGCTTCGCTGCCACGCGAGCCAGCTCAAGGACTTCGCGAGCGTGGAGGCCTTGGCGCGTGAGCGCGCCGCCGACCTGGGGAAGCCCCACGGCTACACGTACGCCGAGGCATTCCGCGTCATCGAGCTCCCCCGGTAGTCGCGCCGTGAACGGCCGCGCGCGCCTCGGGCTGCCTCTCGCGGCGCTGGCGGTCGCTCTGGCCGCGACCGCCTCCGGAGCGGCTGACGTCCTGCCCGATGCCGCTCGTCTGCTCGGCTGGGTGCGCGACCTGTCCGCGCCCGTGATGGAAGGCCGCGCCTCGGGGACCGCGGGCGCGGATCGGGCCGCCCGGTACATCGCGGATCACTTCCGGCGGATCGGGCTCCGGCCCGCCGGAGACGGCGGCACGTACCTCCAGCGCTTCGGCGTCCTGACCCGCGTCCGGCTGGGCCCCGGCAACACGGTCGAGGTCTCCACCCCGGCCCACGCGGTGATGCCGTTCACGGCGGGCGCCGATTTTCTCCCCTTCACCTTCTCCGACGACGGCGAGGTCACGGGCGAGGCGGCCTTCGCCGGCTACGGGATCACGGCCCCGCCGCTCGGCTACGACGACTATGCGGGGCTCGACGTGCGCGGCCGAGTCGTCCTCGTCATGACGGGGGAGCCGCGGGAGCGGGACCCCCAGGGCCCGTTCCGCCCGCCCGAGCACGTTCACTACACCGAGCTCCGCCACAAGATCTTGAACGCCCGCGAGCACGGGGCGGCGGGGATCATCGTCGTCGAGAACCCCTCGCGCGCGGACGACGCGCCTCGCCCGATCCGGGGGACGACCCCCGCCTGGGGCCTGGCCGCGGTGAGCGCGACCCGCGCCGTCGGCGAGGCGCTCCTCAGGCCGGCGGGACTCACCCTCGCGGTCCTCGCGGCCGAAATCGACCAGCGCCTCGCCCCGCGCTCGCGCCCGCTCCCGGGTGTGAGGGTACGGCTCCGGGTCGCGCTCGTGCGGGAGCAGGGCTCGACCGCGAACGTGATCGGCCTCCTGTCCGGCACCGACCCCTCGCTGCGGGAGGAGGCGGTCGTGATCGGCGCCCACTACGACCACCTGGGGCGCGGCAGCCCGTTCTCGCTCGACCCCGCCCACGCCGACGAGATTCACCCCGGGGCGGACGACAACGCCTCGGGAACCGCGGCCGTCATGGGGCTGGGCGAGGCCTTCGCGCGCTCGGGCGGGGCGCGCCGGAGCCTGGTGTTCGTCGCGTTCGCGGGGGAGGAGCTCGGGCTCCTCGGCTCGAGCCACTACGTCCGCCACCCGCCCGTGCCGATCGAGCGGACGGTCGCCATGGTCAACCTCGACAGCGTGGGGCGGATGCACGACAACCAGCTCTACGCGATGGGCGTGGACACGGGGCAGGGCCTGCGCGCGCTGGTCGAGCAGGCCGCAGCCGGGCTCGACCTGAAGCTCGTCCTGCGCGGGGACGGCGTCGGGCCCTCCGACCACACGGCCTTCCACAACCGCGAGCGCCCGGTGGTGTTCTTCTTCACGGGCCCCCATTCCGACTACCACCGGGCGAGCGACACGTGGGACAAGATCAACGCCGACGGGCTGCAGAAGGCCGTCGCCATCGCCTTCCGCACGGCCCGGGCCCTCGCGGACCGTGACGACCGCCTCGCCTTCGTCCGCGTCCCCCCCACGGCCGGCTCCCGTCCCGGCGGAGGCGGCGGCTACGGGCCGTTCTTCGGCATCGTGCCGGACTTCGGCGAGAGCCCGGTGCCCGGCGTCCTGGTGAGCGGCGTCCGGCCCGGGAGCCCGGCCGATCGCGCCGGGCTCCAGGCCGGCGACGTGATCGTCCGCTTCGCCGGGGTCACCGTGCGCACCCTCGACGATTTGACGTTCGCGCTCCGCAGCCGGCGTCCCGGGGACACGGTCGACGTGACCTACGTGCACGAGGGCACGGAGCGAACCGCGCAAGCAACGCTGGAGCAGCGGCGGTGAGCGGGATGGCCAACAGGACCCTCGACGAGCTTCGCACGAAAGGCCGGCTCGCCGGATCCGGCAGGCGGCCGGCCTCCCCGCGGCCCCGTGAGTTTGCCCCGCAGCTCCCTCTCCCGTCCGGGGACGCGGGCAGGCAAAGGGGGGCAGCGTAAGAATGCTGGACTGGGCGCTCGACCGGCGGGCGCTCCTCGGACTCGGCCTCGGCGGCGCCGCGACGGCGCTCCGCGAGCATCTGGGGGCGCGGCGGGCGCGCGCCGAGATCGCGCTGCCGCGGGATCCCCGGGAGCGGCACCTCGGAGGCCTCCGCCAGCTCACCTTCGGCGGCCAGAACGCCGAGGCGTACTTCGACTGGACCGGCGAGCAGCTCGTCTTCCAGTCCACCCGCTCCCCGTTCGGCTGCGACCAGATCTTCACGATGCGGGCGGACGGGACGCAGGTCCGCCTGGTCTCCACAAGCAAGGGCCGGACGACGTGCGGCTACTTCTTCCCCGACGGCCGACGCCTCCTGTACGCGTCGACCCATGTCGCCGGCGCGGAGTGCCCGCCACCCCCCGACCGGTCCCGGGGTTACGTCTGGCCGCTCTACGACTACGATCTCTTCACCTGCGCCCCCGACGGGAGCGCCCTTCGGCGGATCGTCGCGCACCCCGGCTACGATGCGGAAGGGGCCGTCGCGCCCGACGGCCGGCGCATCGTCTTCAGCTCGCTCCGGGACGGCGACCTCGATCTCTACCTCTGCGACCCCGACGGCGCCAACCTCACGCGGCTGACCGACCGGCCGGGCTACGACGGCGGCCCGTTTTTCGCCTGGGACGGCCGCCAGATCGTCTGGCGCGCGTGGTACCCGACGGACCCTGCGGAGCTCGCGGAGTACCGGGCCCTCCTCGGGCGCGGCCTCGTCCGCCCCCACCGCGCCGAGCTGTTCGTCATGAGCGCGGACGGGACCGGGACCCGCCAGGCCACGGCGAACGGCGCCGCGAACTGGGCGCCGTTCCTCCACCCGGACGGCGAGCGGATCATCTTCGCCTCGAACCTCCACGACCCGGGGCGGTTCGACTTCGCGCTCTACCTGATCCGGCGCGACGGTGCCGGCCTCGAGCGCATCACCTACGCGGAGTCCTTCGCCGCGTTCCCGATGTTCTCTCGCGACGGGCGCCGCCTGGTCTTCTGCTCGACCCGCGGTGCCGCGGCGCCGCGGGAGTACAACGTCTTCATCGGCGACTGGCTCGATTGACATTCGGAGGAGAGTGCCTCCGGTGTTACAATCGCCCCGGTCCGAACGATGAGGCCGGAGCCGTCTCACCCCCACGAACGCTCCGCTCGACGGTCGCCGCCGTGGGACCCGGCCGGGGCCACGACCCTGTGGGAGCTCGTCGCGCGGCGCGCGGCCGTCGATTCCGACGGCGTGTACCTCACGCTCTTCGGCGAGACCCTGACGTGCGGGCGCCTCCACGCGACGAGCCTCCGCTACGCCGGCGCTCTCGCGGCGCTCGGGCTCGGCCGCGGCGACAAAGTCGCGCTGGTCCTGCCGACCTGCCAGGAGTTCTTCTTCGCTCTCTTCGGCGCCCTGGCGATCGGCGCCGTGCCCGTCCCCCTCTACCCGACGCTGGCGCCCGAGCTCAAGGCGCGGATCTTCCGCGACGCCGAGGCGCAGGCCGTCGTCACCGTGGACTGGTTCCGGGAGGACATCGAAGCCGCCCGGGCCGAGGCACCGGCCATGCGCCACTACCTCACGCCGGACCGACTCGAGACCGGGACGCCTTCGACGCGCCTCCCCGAGGCGCGCGAGGACGAGGTCTGCTTCCTCCAGTACACCTCGGGGAGCACCGCGGCGCCGCGCGGTGTCGTCCT
>CAZDYT010000249.1:0-6055 GCA_964509395.1 uncultured bacterium | reverse complement strand
GCGGGCAGGTGTACGCATCGGCCGACGCCGGGGACAGCTGGGCGCCCATCGTCCGGGATCTTCCGGCCGTGGTCTCCGTCGAAGCTCAGACGCTGTCATGATCCGAGTCGTGCTCCCGGCACATCTGCGGACGCTCGCGCACGTCGACGGCGAGGTGAAGCTCGACGTCGAGGGTCAGGCCACGCAGCGCGTGGTCCTCGACGCGCTTGAGGCCTGCTACCCGATGCTGCGCGGGACGGTTCGTGACCACGTCACGCAGCAGCGCCGAGCGTTCGTGAGGTTCTTCGCCTGCGGGCAGGATCTGTCCCACGAACTGCCGGACGCCCCGCTGCCCGAGGCCGTCGCGATGGGGGCCGAGCCGTTTCTGATCGTGGGCGCCATGGCGGGCGGCTAGGTTCGCCACGTTCCCCGGCCTGGCGATCTTCCTGACGGTCTTGAGCCTCAACTTCATCGGGGACGGGTTCCGGGAGGCGCTCGACCCTCGCCTGAGGGAACGGTGACGGTGGCCGTGGGCGTCTGCACCGGTAGGCTGGCGTGGGTGCCCGGGCCTCGGTGGGCCCGGACACGGGGGCGATCCCCGGCGCCAAGAAAGCTGCCAAGAAGTGGCTTGACCGGGTAGCCCGCCGGCGCTAGAGTCGTGGCAGTCTCACGACCGGTGGTCGGCCCCGGGGTAAGGAGGTCGGTCGTGCTCCGAGGCGTCCGTGAGCAACCATCCGCGTATCCGCTGGTCATGCAGGTGGCCGTCGATCTCGTTTGTGAGCTGGCTGACCGCCCCTCCCACTGGTCATCGTGACGGAGGTCGAGCTCCGGGGTCGACCCTTATCCCGCGCAAGCCCGGCTGTCCCAGATAGTCGTCGGGGAAGGGGGGTGACGGCGGGAGGCTGAACATGCATCGAGAGACGGAACCCGCGATGGCAAACTCTCAACCCTAAGACGGAGGGGGTCGCGACCATGAGGCAACACAGTCGACGCAACTTCCTGAAGACGTCGCTGGCCGCAGGGGCGGGTCTGGCAGCCACGGGTTTGATGGGCGGCTGGATGTCCAAAGCTACGGCGGCGACGACCCTGAACTTCAAGGGCTGGGACTACGAGCCCGACCTGGTACGCGAGAACATCAACCTGTTCGAACAAGGATACCCGGACATCAAGGTCAGCTACGAGGCGGTGGGCGGTAACTACAACGACAAACTGGCGGCACTGTTCGTGGCGAAGACTCCGCTCGACTGCCTCTACGTGCGCGACACCTACTTCGCCGCCTGGGTGGAGGCCGGGTGGCTGCGCGACTTGGAAGGCCTGCCGGGGGCCGACGCCTATAAGAAGCGGTTTTATCAAGCCAACCTCGACAGCATGACCTACCACGGGAAGCTTTACGGTCTGCCCTACTACACCGACTTTCACGTGTGGACCTACCGCGAAGACATCTTGCGGCAGGCGGGCTTCAAAGACGGAGGCAAGACGCTCAAGGACGTTCACGACCGCGCCATGGCCATCAAGAAGAAGGGCATCATGAAGTACCCGGTGGCCCAGGCTTTCAAGGCCGTCCCATGGGGCAACTGGGAGTGGTGGTCCATTGGCTACGCGAGCAGCGCCAACTTCTTCGACAAGGACGGCAACCCGCTCCTCACCGAGGATCCCCGCTTCGCGAAGATCCTCCAGTGGTTCGTGGACGGGATCTACAAGTACGAGTACATCGATCCCAAAGTGGTGGAGCTGGACACGAACAACACGCGCGATGCCCAGGCGGCGGGCGCCTACGCCTACAGCGCGATGCCCAAATACGATGTCCAGCGAGTCAACGATCCCAAGTTCTCGAAGGTACCGGGCAAGATCAAGATGATGGGATATCCATCGCTTGAGCCCGATCAGGAGGGATGTGTCTCCTGGACCCGGCTGTACAGCCTGACCGCCCACGTCAAGCAGGACCGCATCGACCCTGCCTGGAAGCTCATCCAGTATCTGGGCGGGATGGACAAGCACGGGAAGCTCTATACGGCGAAGCGCTGGTACCTGCTCAAGGGCCTGGGGTTCGCCTATCCCGAGCTGTGGGAGGACAAGGAGATCGTCGAGTCGACCTCCAAGTGGGCCGACCTGGGCGTCATCAAGAAGCTCGGGAATACAGCCAGGGCCATCGAGATCATCAAGACGCCCTGGTACTACGACTTCGAGCGGGACATGATGCCCACCATTCAGAGAGCCGTGACCAAACAGGCTTCAGTCGGTGATACGCTCAAAGCGCTCGCGGAGCTCGGCAAGAAGGTCAAGAAAGAGTGGGGTTAGCGGACCTCCGCGCGAGGGACGAGCCGCAGCACGTAAGCGGGCCCGGAACCTGGAGGAGCGGTGCGAGAGCCGACCCTCCCGCTCTTCCAGTGGCGGGCGCGGGAGGTCGGTGATCTCCTGCCGAAGCCAGAGGTTCGCGGCCTGGCGCTGAGCGGCTTCGAGTTCGCGTCGCGAGACCGGGAACCCGCGCGTCGGGCGGCGCTGCGGCCACGTCTGTCCCGAAGCTCTCACCATCCTGGAGACCGACGAACGCGACGAGCCTGATCCGAAAAGCGCCCGTGGGGGCCTGAAGCCGAGTTTGCCCGCTCGGTGCTGCAGAGAGGTCAACCGACCGCCGCGAGAGGTGGCTCACGTCGATGGACCCAGTAAAGGACATCGAGCCGCTGTTCGGATTGTCGAAGGGGGAGCTGCAGCAACGCCCCGAAACAGTCGGGACAGCCGCGACACTCGAATCGGCCCGGGTGAGACGGCGCTGGGTGAATGACGCTCGAATCTTTGCCTTCCTGTTAAACATTCCTTCGACGTTGATCATACTGACCCTCGTGGCTTACCCGGTGGGCTATTCCTTCGTGCTCAGTCTCTACCGGTACAACCTGAAAAGACCCGGGCATACGCGATTTAACTGGCTCAACAACTACTGGGACATCCTGACCGACCCCTTCTTCTGGACCGTGATGAAGCTGACGGTCTACTTCGTCTTCGTATCCATCGTCCTGATACTGATCATCGGAATGGCCTTGGCCCTCTTGCTCAACGAACACTTCAAGGGGAGAGGGCTTCTGCGCAGCATGTTGCTCATCCCCTGGGCGATGCCCCCGGTCGTCAACGGTCTCATGTGGCAAGGGATCCTGAACGGAACGTACGGTGTCTTCAACGGCGTGCTCTACCGTCTCGGTCTGATCGATGGGTACGTGGGATGGCTCACCATCCCCTTCATCGCCCTGAACATGACCGCGTTCGCGCACGTGTGGAACAACGTGCCGTTCGCCGCCATCATCCTCCTCGCCAGTCTGCAGGCCATTCCCGACGATCAGTATGAGGCCGCCCGCGTGGACGGAGCGGGCCTGCTGCAGCGCTTCTGGAGCGTCACCGTGCCGTGGCTGCTCCACTCGGTCCTGATCATTCTGATCTATCAGACGATGTTGGCGTTCCGGGTGTTCGACATCATCTACACGCTCACCGGAGGGGGCCCGGCGCACGGCACGCACGTGCTGGCGTGGCAGACGTACATGACCGCGTTCGGGTCCTACGATTTCGGACACGGCAACGCCTACTCCTACATCATCACGATTGTCACGATGTCCCTTGCGGTGATCTATATCCGCCTGCTGTATCGGCGGGGCGACGTCGGTGTGTGAGGAGGAACCTGATCGATGACCAGGGTGAGCACGGGTCTTGGCATCAGACGGCGGCTGGGTAGGCTGGCCGTGTACGGCCTCGCGCTGCTGGCGGCGTTCTATCTGGCTGCCCCGTTCTACTGGCTCGTCGCTTCGAGCTTCATGTACGACGCCGAGGCCGTCTCGATCCCCGTCCACCTGGTTCCCGAGAAGCCGACCCTGGAGCACTGGCGAGACTACCTGTTTCCCAAACCCCCGACGGAAAGAGCCAACATCGGGGCGGCCACGGCCCGCGTCTATCGTCGGGGCATCTTCAATAGCCTGGTCGTCGCCTCCTGGGTGACCTTGGCCAACCTGGTGTTCGGAACGCTGGCCGCCTACTCCCTCGTCCGGCTGCGGCTCATCGGAGTGTCCGCCCTGATGCTCTTTTACCTCGGCTCGCGCAGCGTGCCGGCCGTGGCCATCCTGATCCCCATGTTCATCCTGGTGCAGGAATTCGGCCTACTCGATACTCGCCTCGCGGTCATCCTGGCCCACATCACCTTCACCCTGCCGTTCACCATCTGGATACTGCGGGGCTACTTCCAGACCGTCCCCATAGACCTGGAGGAGGCGGCCCGGGTGGATGGTTGCGGCCGCATTCAGGCGCTCGTGAGGGTGTTCCTGCCCGTGGCGGTCCCGGGATTGGTCGCGGCGGGCATCTTCTCCTTCATGCTCTCGTGGGTCGAATTCCTGTTCGCGTTGCTGTTCACGGCCACCGACAAGGCCAAGACGGTGACCGTGATGGCCTCGGCCTTCACTTCGGACGTGGACGTCTCCTGGACGGTGATCGCCACCGGGGGGGTGCTGGCGGTCCTGCCACCCTTGCTCCTCGTCCTCATGTTCCAAAAATACATCATCGCGGGTCTGGTCGGCGGGGCGGTGAAAGGTTGAGGCGTCCGGAAAGGGAGAGAGGAGTTCCTGAATGGAGCTGAAGGAGCGTGACCGCATCTACCAGCAGTCGGGCTTCGGGGGCGTGTACGGATTGGGCCGGAGCCCGGTCGTCATCATCGTCGATTTCCAGTACTCGCATACCGATCTCCGCTCGCCGATCGGGAGCGAGAACCTCGCGCCCGCGATCGAGGCGACGAACCGGCTGCTGGACGTGGCCCGGAAGAAGGGGATCGCGGTGGTGTACGTCAACACCATGTACCGGCGGGACGGCCGGGACTGCGGTCTCGCAGGCCTGAAGAACGCCATCGCCTTCGAGTACCAGATCGAGGGCACACGGTGGGTGGAGATCGACGATCGGATCAAGCCGGAGCCCGGTGACATCCGGGTCGTGAAAAAGACCGCGGACAGCTTCTTCATGACCCCGCTCGACTACATCCTCCGGAACATGGGGGTGGACACGATCGTCGTCACCGGGTGCTCGACGAGCGGGTGCATCCGGGCGACCGTCGCCTCCGGCGCGGATCTCGGGTACCGGGTGATCATCCCCGAGGAGGGCGTCTCGGAGCGGAGCCTCGAGGCGCACCGCTATAACCTCTTCGACTTGAACGCCCGCTATGCAGACGTCGTGCCGCTCGCGGACGTGATCGCGGCGATCGAGAAGCTGAGTCCGCCCGATTACCACGTGGGGCGGACGCCGCGTGGCTGAGGAAGGGTCCGGGCGGGCGCCGCGGGGACGGTCCCTGGAGTGTTCAGGCCGATGGGCCGGACCTCGAGGCGCCCGCGTCCCCGAGCGTGAAGGGATGCTCTTGACGCTGAGTGCCCGAACAGAATACCGTTGCTGGGCCCCGAGTCGTCGGGCGTCTCGGCAGACCGGCCGGGGAGTTGAGACGGCTCCTGCAGGGGGCCCGCAGTGTCGCGGGGATCGGACCCGGAGGAGGGCGACATGGCGATCAAGGTGAGAAACGTGGGCCACGTCGTGCTCAAGGTCAGAGACCTTGAGCGCGCGGCGCGATTTTACCGGGACGTGCTCGGACTCGAGGAGGTGGCGCGGGGCACGTTCGGCCGCCCGATGGCGTTCTTCTCGGCGACGGGGGAGAATCACCACGACGTCGCGCTCTTCGAGGTCGGCCCCGACGCCGCGCCTCCGGATGAAAAGGGGGTGGGTCTCTTTCACGTCGCGCTCCGAATCGGTCACAGCCTCGAGGAGCTTCGCGCGGCGAAGGCCCATCTTGAGGAGAACGGCATCAGGGACGTGCAGTTGAGGGACCACCGCGTCAGCCAATCCATCTACCTCAGCGATCCCGACGGTAACCGGCTGGAGCTCTACGTCGATGCGGACCCGGCTATCTGGCGCCAGGAGCCCTCCGCCGTGGCGACCTCGATTCCGCTCCGACTCTGAGCACTTCGTCCAGCGGCGACCGGCTCTTCCCACACGACACGCCAGGCGGGCCCGCGGCCCTATTGCCTCTAGCCCGACCTATGCATGAAGCGCACGTGAAACCCCGGGG
>CAZDYT010000248.1:0-6078 GCA_964509395.1 uncultured bacterium | reverse complement strand
ACGCCGGTGGGCTGTTCGCCGCGGCAGGACCCGCCCGTGCCACGGCGTTCGTGAAAGGTCCGGCTAGGACGCAGGGAGAAGGCGGGCCGAGGCGTATGCCGCCATGGACCATCTGGTCGCGACGCCTCCGGCCTGCGGCCTACGGGCCGTCGCTCCCTTCTCGGAGGGCCGCCGACGACCGAGGACGACGGGATGCGACGGTGATCGGCGCGGCTAGCCGCGGCCGACGGTGAAGGCGACGAAGAGCGCGGAGGTGCCGCGCTGGAGCAGGAGCATCGCCCGCTCGCCTGCCTTGAGCGTCCGCGTCGCCCGCTCGAAGTCGGCCACGTTGCGGATCTTCTGTCGGTTGACCTCCCGGACCACGTCGCCCGGTTGAATCCCGGCGCTCTCGGCGGGGCTCCCCTTCTCCACAGCGGCCACGACGACGCCCTCGCTGGTCCGGACCCCGAGCTGGCGCGCCAGGTCGGGGGTGAGCGGCTTGACGTCGAGCCCGAGCAGGCTCTTTGCCTTCCCGCCCGGCTTGGCCGCCGCCTCGGTCTCTTCGGGCGCCTCGCCGATCTTGATCTCCAGCGTCTGCTCGGCGCGGTCGCGCAGGATCTTCACCTGCGCGGTGCTGCCGGGCGTGCTGAGTCCCACGGCCCGCTGGAGGTCACTCGGCGCCGCCACACGTTTGCCGTTGAACTCGGAGATGATGTCCCCGGACCGGAGCCCGCCCTTCTCCGCCGGGCTCCCCTCCATCACGTCCGCGACGAGGACCCCGTTCTCGTCCTTCACCCCGAAGCTCTTCGCCAGCTCCGACGTCAGGGGCTGCACGCTCACGCCGAGCCAGCCGCGCGCGACCCTCCCGCGCGTGGTGAGCTCGGTGTAGATCTTCTTGGCCAGGCTGATCGGGATGGCGAAGCCGATCCCCTGATACCCGCCGCTCCGGCTCGCGATGGCGGTGTTGATCCCGATGACCTCCCCGGCCATGTTGACGAGCGGGCCGCCCGAGTTGCCGGGGTTGATCGCCGCATCGGTCTGGATGAAGTCCGCGATGGGGCCGCCCTCCAGGACCCGACCCTTGGCGCTGATGATCCCCGCGGTCACGGTCTGCGTGAACCCGAAGGGGCTGCCGATCGCCAGGACCCAGTCGCCGACCTGGACCGCGTCGGAATCCCCGAGCCGCGCGGCCGGATAGTCCGAGCCGTCCTGGAGGCGCAGCACGGCAAGATCGGTCCGCGTGTCGGCCCCGAGGACCTTGACCTTGTGCTTCTTCCCGTCGGCGGTGACGGCCTCGATCTCGGTCGCACCTTCGACGACGTGTGCGTTCGTGAGCGCGATGCCCGACGGATCGACGAGGACACCGGAGCCGAGGCTGCGCTGCACGAACTCCCGCGGGCCCCCGAAGAAGCGGCGGAAGAACTCCTCGCCGAAGAACTCCTCCATCGGCGTCCGCGGGCCCGTGGAGGGGCTGCGGACCACGGTGACGGTGTTGATGTTGATCACCGCAGGCCCGACGGCCGCGGCGACCTGGCGGAAGGTGTTCGAGCTCTCCGGCGCGGCGACCCGGATGATCGGCGGCGCGGTGACCTGTGCGAGCTGTCTCTGCTGCGCGAAGCTCGACACGCCGTACGCGCCCAGGCCGGCACCCACCAACGCTGCCACCACCAGCAGCCCGCCCAGCGTGCGCTGTCTCAGTTGCATCATGTCCCTTCCCTCCACTCGAGGCGCGCGGGCCGGGCCTGATCACCCTCCTACCCGGATGTGCCTAGTGCTCCGGGAACGGCCGCCGACCGTGGAAGGCCCAGAACTGAGCCTGCCGGCGGACACGCCGCTTCATGGAGACCCCTCAATGGATGCTAGCCGATGGGAGGGACCCTGTCAAACTTCCGCCGATTTTGCATGCAGTTAGCGCGACGAGACCAGCCTGCCCGTTCACGGGGTGTCGCGGGACGACCCGGATCTTCCGACCGGCTGTGTCAGGCGAGGAGACCGACGGCGGCAAGGACCATGACGCCGAGGGCCGCTATACCATCGGCCCGCCCCCGCGCTGCGCGAGGACGACCGCGCCGGCGATCAGGATGAAGCCGGCCGCGCCGGCCGCGAGGCGGTCGCCCGCCACTCCGGCGAAGGCGCCGAGGACGAGCGGCCCGAGGATCATCCCCGCATCCATCGCGATCCGGTAGACCGCGAGGTGTGCCGGCGGAAGCGGCGTGCCCGCCCGGTCCGCCAGGACCGTCGCCGGGATCATCCAGACCGCGAACCCGCCACCGATCAGGACGAGCGCCACGACGAAGGTGAGCGGCCGTGCGCCCACGGCGAGGAGGAGGCCGCCGGCGGCGACGGAGAGCGCCCCGCCCGTGAAGATCGGCTCCCGGCGCACCCGGTCGATCCCGAGCCCGACGCCGGCGAGGCCGATCAGCTCGGCCACGTATCCCGCGCCGAGGGCGAGGCCGATCGCCGTCGTCGAGAGGCCATAGCCCCCATGCCCGAGGAGCGGCACCAGGGTCGCGAAGAGCCCGGCCCACGTCATCGCCATCGCCAGGGCCGCCGCGTACACCGGCGCCAGCACTCGGAACTCGGCGCCCGACACCCACCGCGCCGCGCCCGGCGAGGTGGGGTCGTGCCGGCCGGCCAGCGGCCCGATCCACCCCCAGGTGAGGACGCTCAGCAGCATCACCACGCCAGAGGCGACGAACGCCGGGCGCCATCCGGCGCCCTCCGCCAGCGCCGCGGCGAGGATCCCGCCCACCGCGGGGCTCAGGGTCGCCATTCCCTCGAACGCGTTGGCCAGGCGGCCCCGCCACACCGCGGGCGCGGACTCCAGGAGCTCGGCGAAGACGGCCAGGAACGTGGCGGAGGCCCCGAGGCCCATGACGAGCCGCGCCGCGAGGAACACGGGATAGGTCGGCGCGAGCCCGCAACCGAGCGAGCCGCCGATGAGCCCGGCGAGCCCGATGAAGACCGCAGCCCGCGTCCCCCAGCGCGCCCGGAGCCGGCTCGCCGGGTAGCTCCCGGCCAGCCGGCCGATGGCATAGAGCGTGTTGACGAGCCCCGCCTCCACGGTCGAGAGCGCCCAGTCCCCGGCGACGAGCGGGAGAAGCGGCGGGAGCATCCCCACGGTGAACGCCGTCAGCACGTCGAGCGCGTAGAGCGGGAGGAGCGGAGTGAGCGCCTCGACAAACGGCCACCGGGCGAGCCGACCGGGATGCGCGACCGCCGCCCGCGGGTCGCCGCGCGCGGTCTCGGGGGGCCCGGGCGGGTCGGAGGCGCGGCTCCCGGGCCGAGCGGCCTCGGTCACCGAGCGCGCCCGGCCTTCGGCTCTTGCATGGCGCGCCAGAGCCGCTCCGGGATGATCGGGAGCCGTGTCACGCGAACCCCGACCGCGTCGAAGATCGCGTTCGCGATCGCCGGCGCCGTCGGCACCAGCGCGGGCTCGCCGATCCCCCGCGCGCCCCAGGGACCCATCCCCTCTCCGGACTCGAGAATGATCGAGGTCACGTCGGGCACGTCGAGCGCGGTCGGGATGAGGTACGTCATGAGGTTCGGCGTGAGCGTGACCCCCGCCGCCACCTTGTCCTCCTCGAGAAGCGCGTAGCCGATCCCCATCGCGACGCCGCCCTCGATCTGCCCCTCGACCGAGTTCCGGTTGATCGCCCGGCCGACGTCGTAGCACGCCGCCACGCGGAGGACCTGGACCTCACCCGTGTCCTCGTCGACCTCGACCTCGACGGCCTGGGAGCCGAAGGTGAAGTCGGGGAACACCTTGCCCTGCCCGGTCTCGAAGTCCATGGCCTGCCCGGCCGGCGCCTGGTAGATCGCGAACACCGAGCGAGGGCGGTGCGCTCGCGCACACGCCGCGGCCAGCTCCTGGAACGAGACCTTCTTCGCGCCGTCGCCCCGCACGGAGGCCATCCCGTCCGCCAGCTCGACGGACTCCGGCGACACGCTCAGGAGCTCCGCGGTCTGTTGGACGAGGGTCGCCCGCAGCTCGCTCGCCGCCTTGTGGACGGCGGAGCCCGACATGTAGAGCTGGCGGGTCGCCGTCGTGGTCCCCGCCAGCGGCGTCAGCGCCGAGTCCCCGATGTGAATCGAGATCGCGTCCTGCGAAACCCCGAGGATCTCCGCGGTGATCTGGACCAGGGAGGCCGCCTGGCCGCCGCCGATGTCGGGCACGCCCGTGCGGATCAGCACGGTGCCGTCCATCTGGAGCTCCACCCAGGCGCTCGACCAGTCGTGGAGCCACACGATGCGCCCGTACGCGGTGAGCGCGGAGGCGAGGCCGCGGCCCACCCGCTTCCCCGGCCCCGAGGACGCGCGCTTGTCCCCGAGGGCGGCCCAGGCCCGCCGCGCGGTCTCCGGGAGGAGCACCGCGGTCTCGAGTGCCTGCCCGGAGGCCAGCCGCTCGCCCTGGCGGAGGGAGTTCCGCTCGCGGAGCGCCAGCGGATCCATGCCGAGGGCGTGCGCGAGCGCGTCCATCTGGCTCTCGTACGCGAAGGCCGGCTGCGCCGAGCCGAAGCCCCGGAAGGCGGACGTCGGCGGGTTGTTCGTGAGGACGGAGACCGCGTCGATCTTGACGTGCGGGATCCGGTACGGGCCCGCCGCGTGGACCACGGCGTAGAGGAGCGTGAGCGGCGAGAGATAGGCGTAGGCACCCGCGTCGGAGATCAGCTCGACCTGGAGGGCGACGAGCGTGCCATCGCGCGTGGCGCCGTGCCGGTACTTCATGATGAACGGATGGCGCTTCGTCGGGGAGAGGATCGACTCCTCCCGCGAGTAGCAGAGCCGGACGGGCCGCCGGGTCTTCCAGACGAGGAGCCCGAGGAAGACCTCGACGGTCACGTCTTCCTTCCCGCCGAAGCCGCCGCCGATGTAGGGCGCGATCACGCGGACCCGGGAGTGCGGGAGCCCGAGGACGTTGGCGACGTCGCGGAAGTGTTCGATGACCTGGGTCGCCACGCGGATCGTGATGACCCCGTTCTCGTCGAGCCAGCCGACGCCCGCCTCGGGCTCGATGAAGGCGTGGTCGATCAGGCCGGTCCGATAGGTCTCGGCGACGACCACGTCGGCTGCGCGGAAGCCCGCCTCGACGTCGCCCTTCCGGATCTTCCACCGCGAGATCACGTTGCCGGTCGGCTCGAGCTGGGGCGCCCCGGGGCGCATCCCCTCTTCGGGGTCGAAGACGCCCGGGAGGTCCTCGTACTCGACGGCGACCAGGCGCGCCGCCTCCTCCGCCGCCTCCTCGGTCTCGGCGGCGACCAGCGCGACGGGCTCGCCCAGGTAGCGGACGACGTCGTCGGCCAGGACCTGGGTGCGCGCCCGCAGCGGACCGATGGCCGTCGTCTGGCCGGGCACGTCGCTGAAGAGCACGTTGTGCGGCACGTCGGACGCCGCCATCACGCACCTGACGCCGGGGAGCCCCTCGGCCCGGCCCGTGTCCACGCGGAGGACGCGCGCCGACGACCGGGTCGCCCGCACGACCTTCGCGTGCAGCATGCCCGCGAGGGCGAAGTCGTCGGCATAGCGGAGGAGCCCGTAGACCTTGTCCCGCGCGTCGGGCCGGGGGGTCCGGGCGCCGACGATGCGGAAGCCTGGCGCGCTCACGGGCGGTCTCCGCGCGCGGCGAGGACCTTCCGCGCGGCCGCCTCGGCGGCGTCGACGATCTTCTGGTAGCCCGTGCAGCGGCAGAGGTTCCCGCCGATCGCCTCGCGGATCTCCGCGCGGCTCGGACGGGGATGCTCCCGGAGGAACGCGTAGAGCGAGACCAGCGTCCCGGGGATGCAGATCCCACACTGGGCCGCGCCCAGCTCGACGAAGGCCGCCTGGAGCGGGTGGGGGGCCTCGGGGGTGCCCAGGCCCCGGACGGTCACCACGGATCGGCCGTCGGCCTGGACCGCGAGGGCCAGGCACGAGTTGATGGCCTTCCCGTTCAGGATGACCGCGCAGGCGCCGCAGTCGCCCCGCTCGCAACCGGATTTCACCTCCGTCGCCGCCAGCCGCTGGCGGAGCACCCAGAGGAGCGTCTCGTGGGGCTCCACGGCGACCCGCGCTCGCTCACCGTTCAGCGTGAACTCGATCGTGCGCACGGCTCAGTGGCCG
>CAZDYT010000247.1:1534-6082 GCA_964509395.1 uncultured bacterium | reverse complement strand
CGATCGACTTCATGTACTACGTGGCCACGCCCGAGTTCATCGCCAAGTGGAACGACGCGAAGAAGGGCGAGCTGATCTGCCGGATGGAGCGCGCCATCGGCAGCCTCCCGTCCTTCGACAGCATGGAGGTCATGCTCCAGAAGATGGACGAGGCGAGCGTGGAGCGGGTGTTCATCACCCAGACCAAGATGTGGTCGTACTGGAACCGGTGGATGTACATGGACACGACGCTGGAGGAGGTGGCCCAGTACACCCGGAAGTACCCCGACCGCTTCGTGGGGCTCGCGGGCTACAACCCCTTCCGGGTCAAGGAGAGCCTCCGGGAGGTGGAGGTCGCCGTCAAGCAGTACGGGTTCAAGGGCGTCTACGTCCACATCTACGGCTTCGACATCCCGCTCCACGATCCGAAGATGTACCCGCTCTACGGCAAGTGCGTCGAGCTGGACGTCCCCGTCTCGATGCAGGTCGGGCACGTGCTGGAGGCCATGCCGAGCGAGCACGCGCGGCCGATCTACCTCGACCGGATCGCCTGCGACTTCCCCGACCTCAAGATGATCGGCGCCCACACGGGGTGGCCCTGGGTCGATGAGCTGCTCTCGGTCTGTTACAAGTGGGACAACATCTGGTTCGGCATCGATGCCTGGATGCCCAAGTACCTCAAACCGGAGATCATCCAGTTCCTCGGGAGCCGCATGGGCCAGGACCGCTGTCTCTGGGGCACGAACGGGCTCCCGTGGAAGGAGAGCCTGGACCAGGTCGAGCAGCTCGGCCTCCGCCCCGAGGCAAAGCGCAAGCTCCTCCGCGACAACGCCGTCCAGCTCTTCAAGCTCTGAGCGGCGGGGACGCTCTCCCGTGGCGCCGAGGTCGCCGGTCGATCCAGAGCCGCCGCGTCGCCTGCCCCACGAGCGCGCGTGGAACGTCGGGCTCCGGACGCTCCACCTGATGGCGTTCGGCGTCCTCCTCGGCGGACATGTCTTCGGCGTGGAGGCCGAGCGGCTCGGCTCGGCGCTCGGCCTCACCATCCTCACCGGGGCGGGCCTCATGGGGCTCGAGCTCTACAAGAGCGCCCACTGGCTCTTCCTCGGCAAGGGTCTCGTCGTGCTGGCCAAGCTCGTCTTGCTCGCGGCCGTGCCCGTCTTCTGGGACGCCCGGGTGCCGCTCCTGCTGGGCGTGGTCGCCCTGGCGTCCGTCGGGGCGCACATGCCCGGGCGCTACCGGAACTACTCGATCCTGTCGCGGCGCGTCCTCGGCCCGGACCCGGCGCCGCGCCCCGTCGTTCCGGTGTCCGCCGAGCCGGGTCGTGCCCCAGCGGATCGGCACTAGACCCTAACTAAAGGGCAATTCCGCGTGGGCGACGCGGCGACGGAGGTCCG
Source organism: uncultured bacterium (assembly GCA_964509395.1). GTDB lineage: Bacteria > Methylomirabilota > Methylomirabilia > Rokubacteriales > DASRDR01 > CAZDYT01. The sequence goes on along the minus strand of CAZDYT010000247.1, from coordinate 4,709 downwards.
CGGGTGACGCGGCGAACGGGACGCCCCACGGCGCCGAGCGCACCGCGACACGCCACCGGAATTCCTGTGCCGGGTGACGCGGGCCGCTCACCCCGCGCTCGTGCGGGAGCGAGCACCGTGGGGCTGTTCGCCGCGGCAGGCCCCGCGGACCGGCGGCTCGAGCGCCAGATTATTTGCCGTTCAGGGTAGAGTCTGCGCCACGGGGCGATCCTGGCGCCCGCGGGCGCCAGTCCGGGAACGCGGTCGCCTCAACGGAGCTGCTGGAGGGGCTTCGGAATCCATGAGCCTTCTGCTGAAAGACACTACGGCCGCGCTCGAAGCCAGACTGGAAGGAGAGCTGGCGACGCTCGCCGTCGGCGATGTCGTGGTCGGGGTCTTCTTCACCGGCGTTCTCCTCGAGAGCGGCCATGCCGGCATCGCGGCCACTCCGGTCCGGGATATCCCGGAGGCGGTCTGCTGTCCCCGCTCGCTGGCCCGGATGCCGGAGGCCGGCTCCTTCCGGGGCACGCCCGTGAGGGAGCTCCTCCGCTTCGCCCTGGACCGGAACGTGTTGAAGCGCGCCGTGGGCGTCGCCGTGCTGAACGCCCTCTCCCACTTCGCCGAGGACAAGGCGGGACCGGAGGGCTACGTCCTGACCATCGGCCGGGATGCGCTCGACGATACTCCTCTCGGGAAAGGGACCCGGGTGGTCCTGGCCGGGGCCTTCGAGCCCTACATCCGGCGGCTCAACCGGCTCGAGGCCGACTTCTGCGTGGTCGAGAGGCACCCGGAGGCGCTAGGAGAAGCGGATCGGCCCCGCCACCGTCCCGTCGAGGCGGCCCAAGAGGCCTTCGCCGGAGCCGAGGTGGCCATCCTGACAGGGTCGGCCCTGGTCAATCACACGATGGACGGGCTCCTCGCCGCCATCCGAAAGCCCTGCCGCGTCGTCGTGGCGGGGCCTACGGCGAGCCTCTTCCCGCTCCCGCTGTTCGAGCGCGGCGTGGATGCCGTGGGAGGGATCCGGATTGTCGATCCGGCCGGTATGCTCAGGATCCTCGCCGAGGGTGGATCGGGTCGCCACCTCCTCGAGGCCTGCGCCGACAAGATGGTGATGACGCCCGCGTAACGCGGGCGTCGCCGCCCGGGGCGGGGCGGCCGAGGCGGCTCGGCCGTCGATCCGTCCACGCCGTCCTTCGCCGCGCACCGCACCTCATGGTCGCCCCCCGTCCCCCGGCTCTCATCGCTCACACACCATGACCGTTCGGCGGCTGGGCGCTCTCGGCCAGGGCCTGTTCGACGGCGGCGCGTAGCTCGGCGAGGGAGAACGGCTTGGGCAGATAGGCGGCGGCTCCTTCCTGCAGGGCTTGACTCCGGGAGGCTTCGGAGGCGAACGCGGTGAAGAGGATCACGGGGATCTTCCGCACGCCCCGGCGGGCATGCCGCAGCACCGCCAGGCCGTCGGCTCCGGGCAGGCGGAGGTCGGTGAGCACGAGGTCGGGGTGCTCCGCGTCGACGAACTCCATCGCCTCTCGCCCATTCAAGGCAACGAGCGGTTCGTACCCGGCCCGCCGGAGGAGACGCACGCACGTCGCCACCAGGTCCGGCTCGTCGTCGACGATCAAAATCTTACGCCCAGTCGCCACCGCAGTCATGACTCTCTCGCTCGATCGACACCGTCGTGAGTCGAAGGGCCGATTGTGCCCGAGCGCGGAGAACCCGCGCCGGGTCCCGTCAGGTCAGGGTGCCGACCTGGGGCGCCGTGAACGGGTCGCGGAGCTCGTAGCCCATCCGTGGCGGAGGCCGCGGGCGTCCTGCTCAGAGGAGGCGGTGGCGGTTCGCGTAGGCAGCCGCCTCGAGCCGGCTGTGCACCCCGAGCTTCCCCAGGATGTTCTGGACGTGATTGCGCACGGTGGCGGGGCTCACGTGCAGCCGCTCGGCGATCGCCCGCGTGTTCGCGCCCCCCGCCATCAGCCGCAGGATCTCCAGCTCCCGGCGGGTCAGCTCCAGCGCGGGACCCCCGCCATCAGTCGACTGCGGAACCGCCTGGGCCAATCGCTCGCGCACCAGGGCCTCGATCTCATGCGCCGCGGTGACGTCGCGGAAGAGGTGAACCGTCGTCGAGAGCTCCCGGCGGCCGCCGGGGACGACCACGATGCTGATGTCGAGCCACACGGGCTTGCCCGCCTTGGTCCGCGTCGCCATGTCGAAGTGTTGGACCAGCTCGCCCCGCTTCACCTGGGTCATGACGTGGCAGCCCTGGTAGCACAGGCGGTTACCGGCGGCATCTCGCCCGACGAAGACCTCGCAGCAAGGCCGGCCGACCACCTCCCGGGCCGAGTAGCCGAGGATCTTCTCCGCCGCCCGGTTCCAGAGCACGATCTTGCCGTCGCCGTCGATGGCGCACACGCCGTCCGCCGTGTTGGTGAGAAGGGTGTCCAGCTCCATCGCATCCTCCCGGCGACCGGCTCGCCCTGCCTCAGGGGATTTCACGCGCCCGCCTCGGCTCCCGCCGCTCGGGGGAGGGCGGGTTCATAGGCGCAGAGCGGGTCCTCGCCGAACGGGTCGCCGTTCGCCGCGTAGGCGCGGGCCCGGGAGCCGCCGCAGATCTCCCGAAACTCGCACCGCCCGCACCGACCGTGGAACCCTGCCGGCTGGCGCAGCCGCTGGAACAAGGGCGCGTCCCGGTAGATCTCCAAGGCGCTGGCCGTCCGGACATTGCCCGCGACGAGCGGGAGGAAGCCCGACGGCTGCACCTCGCCCGTGTGGGAGACGAACATGATCCCGTTGCCGTCCCGGATGCCGAAGCCGCGGCGAATGGGCGCGCGCCGGATCGCGTCCCGGTCGTGGTTCTCCGCCCGCATCCGCTGGAGCGCCACCCGCCGGTAGTGCGGAGCCTCGGTGGTGGTCATCTGGAAGCCGGCGCGGCGCGACCGGACCCACACCCACTGGAGGAGCCGTTCGCACGCGGCCGGGGTGAGCTGCCGGAGCACCCGCCCGCGGCCGACCTGGATCAAGAAGAAGAGGCTCCACCGCGTGGCGCCCAATTGGCCCACCAGCCCGTCCAGCGCCGGCAGCTCGCCCAGCGTGTCCACGGTGACGAAGGTGTTAACCTGCAAGGCCAGACCCTAGTACACGGACGCGAGCGCCGCATCCAGGGTGCGCGTCCCGCGGGGTTTCAGCAGGACCTCCCTCCACC
>CAZDYT010000247.1:0-1524 GCA_964509395.1 uncultured bacterium | reverse complement strand
GGCTCGCCCAGGGTGTCCGCGTTGACGAGGGTGTTCACCTGCAAGGCCAGGCCCTCGTCCACGGCCGCGCGCGCCGCCTCCAGGGTGCGCGCGAAGCACCCCGGGACGCCCCGGAAGCCGTCGTGGCGGGCGGCGTCGGCGCCGTCGAGGCTGAGCGACATGGCGCGCGCCCCGGCCTGCTTGAGTCGGTGGACGACGTCGGGGGTGAGCGCCGGCGTGCCGCTGGGCGCCACGGCGACGTCGAGCCCGAGGGCGGCAGCGTGCTCGAGGAGATCCCAGAAATCGGGGCGCTTGAGCGGGTCGCCGCCGGTCAGGACCAGGTGAGGGCCGGCGCCGTCCAGCTCGCGGAGCGCCTCCAGGAATGCCCGCCCCTCCGCCAGGCTGAGCTCGCGGGGATCGCGGACCGGGATCGCCTCGGCCCGGCAGTGACGGCAGGCGAGATCACACGCCCGGGTCAGCTCCCAGTAGACCCGGAGCGGCGCCCGGTCGAAAACGTACTGCACGCCCGCGCGCTCGCGAGACGGCCGTGTCATCCCGGAAAGCCGAGCTCGACGTCGTCCGGCTCGCGCTTCTCGAGCGGCACGAAGTCGCGGACCGGGGGGCCGACGTAGAGCTGGCGGGGCCGCGCGATCTTCTGCTCGGGATCGGCGAGCATCTCCAGCCACTGGGCCAGCCACCCGGAGGTCCGGGGGATCGCGAAGAGGACCGGGAACATCTCCACCGGGAACCCCATCGCCTGGTAGATCAGGCCCGAATAGAAGTCGACGTTCGGGTAGAGCTTCCGCGTGACGAAGTAGTCGTCCGCCAGCGCGATCCGCTCCAGCTCGAGCGCGATCGGCAGGAGCGGGTTCGGCCTGGTCACCGCGAAGACCTCGTCTGCCAGCTGCTTGATGATCGTGGCCCGCGGGTCGTAGTTCTTGTAGACGCGGTGGCCGAAGCCCATGAGCCGCCCCTGGCCCGCCTTGACCTGGCGGATGAATTCCGGGACCTCGGCCACGGAGCCGATCTCCCGCAGCATCCGGAGCACCGCCTCGTTGGCGCCGCCGTGCAGCGGCCCGTAGAGGGCGGCCACGCCGGCGGCGACGGCGCAGTACGGGTCCACCCGCGAGGAGCCCACGCTCCGGACGGCGTTGGTGGAGCAGTTCTGCTCGTGATCGGCGTGGAGGATGAAGAGCACGTCCATCGCCCGCTCGAGCACCGGGTTCGGCTTGTACTTCACCTCGGTTGTCTTGAACAGCATGTTGAGGAAGTTGCCGGTGTAGGAGAGGTCGTTGTCCGGGTAGGCGTAGGGCATCCCCAGGCTGTGCCGGTAGGCGAAGGCGGCCAGCGTCGGCATCTTGGCGATGAGCCGGATGAGCTGAAGCCGCCGCGTCTCGGCGTCGGTGGAGTTCTTGGCGTCCGGGTAGAACGTGGAGAGCGCCGCGACGGCGGAGACGAGCATCGCCATCGGGTGGGCGTCGTGGTGGAAGCCGTCCATGAACTTCTTGAGGTTCTCGTGGATCCAGGTGTGGTGGGTGATCTCCC
>CAZDYT010000246.1:0-6184 GCA_964509395.1 uncultured bacterium | reverse complement strand
AGCGCGCGAGTGCGGAACCGGGGCGGCTCCCTCATGGGGTACGGGACAGGTCCGGGTCCGGGAGGGCGGGGGATCGGCGGCGAACGGCTCGGGCCCGGCTCCCTCGAGCGGTGCCGGCGACACGCCCGGGCGACCCCCTCGGAATCCCCCACCGGTAGGGCCTCGGGCAGCCGCCGCGACTCGTCTGGTCCGCACGTCCCCGTATCGCGCTCACGGGCGCTCGCGCGGGCCGTCCATCGGCTCCTCGTTGACGGCGGTCCGAAGGGCGAGCCCGTCGTGCTCGGCCAGTTCTTCGGCCGTCCGGGGGCTCACGAACTCGCGCGCCAAGCGCACCTGATCCGGCGCCGGCTCCGTGAGCCCGAGGCGCCGCGCCGCCGAGTCCACGCGGGCGAACGAGCGGAGCGAGAGGAACTCGAGCCGGAGCTTCTTGTTCTGCTCGTCCAAGTCCGTGCGCACGGCCCGGAGATCTTCCAGCTCGTACGACACCCGCACCCGCTGGACCTGGAGCCAAACGTAGCCGAGCACGCCCCCGACGAGGAAGCCGCCGAGGCAGAGCGCTCCCGCCATCGCCCGAAGCCGACCGCGATCGCACTCGCGAACCAGGGATCCGACCTGATCGTCCATGACGCGCCTCATCGTTGACCTCAGCTTCGCTCGAGCACCCGGAGCTTCGCGCTCCGGGCGCGGGGGTTGTCACGGACCTCGTCCTCGGTCGGCCGGATCGGCTTCCGCGTCGCCAGCCGGAACCCCGGCTCCGTCGCGAACTGCCGGAACGCGCGCTTGACGAGGCGGTCCTCCAGCGAGTGGAACGCGATCACGCCGAAGCGGCCCCGGGGTGCCAGGAGGTGGGCGGCCTGAGGGAGCGCCGCCTCGAGGCCTCCCAGCTCATCATTGACCACGATCCGGAGCGCCTGGAACGTCCGCGTGGCCGGGTGAATGCGGCGGGGCCGGCGGTGGGGCGGAATGGCGGCCACGACCAGGTCGGCCAGCGCCCGAGTCGTGGTGATCGGGGCCCGTGCTCGGGCCGCCACGATCCGGCGCGCGATGCGCCGGGCCGCGGGCTCTTCGCCGTACGTGGCGAGGAGGCGCGCGAGCTCCGGCTCGGGCGCCTTGCGAAGGAGATCGGCCGCCGTCAGCGCCTGGTGGGTGTCGTACCGCATGTCGAGTCGCTCGTCCACCTGAAACGAGAAGCCCCGGCCGCTGTGCACGAGCTGGTACGACGAGACGCCGAGGTCGAACAGGATGGCGTGGGCCGCATCGACGCCGCAGGCCGCCGCCTCATCGGCCAGGTGGCGGAAGTCGGCGTGACGGAGGATCACCCGCCCGCGGAACGGGGCCAGCCGCCGGGCGGCCAACTCGAGCGAGGTCGCGTCGCGGTCGAGCCCGAGCAGGCGCGCCTCGGCCGCGCGCTCGAGGAGCGCGACCGCGTGCCCCCCGAGCCCGACCGTGCCGTCCACGACCCAGCTGCCGGGCGGGACGGGCGTGAGGCAACGTACCACGGCGTCGCGGAGCACGGGGCGGTGCAGATCCACGACAGCCGGAGTCGTCGCGCCCTCGGCCACCGTCACAGTCCGAACTCGCTCAGCTTGCGGGCGTTCTCGTCGAAGCTGCCGCGCGCCCGCTGGTAGTGGTCGTTCCACCGCTCGCGATTCCAGATCTCGAATTTGTTCAGCACCCCGACGATCATGACGTCTTTCGAGAGTCCCGAGAACTCGCGGAGCTCGGGTGGCACGAGCGTCCGGCCGGCCTTGTCCACGGGGCAGTCCTTCGCGCTCGCCACCGCGACGCGCAGGAAGTTCCGCATCTCGGGCGCGAGCTGAGGCTGCTGGCGCAGCTTTTCCTCGAAGCGCTCCCACTCATCCAGCGGGTACGCCACGATGCAGTGGTCTCCCTCGGTCAGCACGAGCGTATTCGTGTCGCGTGCCGCCAGCTCCTCGCGGAACTTGGCCGGGATACTGAGGCGGCCCTTCGGATCGATCGTATGGGGATATCGCCCCCGGAACACGCGCCGCCTGCCTCCCCTGGCCTCCCGTGAGCCGTGCCGAGCCGGCGCCGGGCCATTCGCGACGACTGGCTCGACACCCTATCCCACTTCATCCCACTTCGTGGTGCTCATCCTACAAAGGGCTAAACGACTCTGTCAAGGGGAAAAATGGCGTTCCAAAAAGAAAAAAACGGGACTTCGAGCGGAAACAACCGGTGGTAGGGGTCGGGCCTAGGAGTAGCTCAGGTAGAGCTCGCGGAGGAGGGCTCGATGCTGGGCCGCCCCGGCGATCAGCTCCGGGAGGCCCGGAGGCAACCCGCCGGCGGCCAGGAGTGCCGCGATTTCGCGGTAGAGCACCTCGAGGGCTCGCTCGCCCCGAAACGCGCGCGCGAACGCATGGCCCCGCCCCTCGACGCCCGCGCCGCACGGGCGCGGCCCGGCGGGCGGCGCGACGGCCACCGAGTCCCCACCGAGCGCGCGGAGGAGGGGCTCAAGACGAGCGACCCGTTCGCGCTTCGCCCGCGCCAGGTCGCTCAGCGCGGCCCTCAGGGCCGGCAGCTCGGTGGCTTCGGCGAAACGCGCGTAGAGATCGGCGAGATCGCGCTCCGTGGCGAGGATCTCGGTCAGGAGCTCCGCGGTCGCGACGCGGCGCGGGCGCGACAGATCGTCGAGGGCAACCCCCGGCTGAGCCATGGGTGGCCATGCTCCGTGAGGATTCTAGCATCTGTGCCCCGGGCGGCGCCGCGGAGCCCGTGGGATCGCGCAGGGCCCCCGGGAGAGAGCCGATCTCGGATCGGGGTCAGGAGACCGCGGAGAGCGCCGACTTCTCGGGGACCAGGACCTCCACGCGCAGCGTGAACTTCCGCATCTCATCCGGCCGGAGCGCACCCACGCCGACGACGCGCCGAGCCACCAGATCGCCCCGCTCGTCTTGGATCTCGATCAGCACGGAATATTCCCACGGCGCCTGGCTCCCGGGCTGCCGGATCGTCCCTTCGACGCTGAGCGGGCAGACGGTGGCCGCGGCAGGCCGCGCGACACCGACCGCGTCCAAGCGGAGATGACGCTGGCACGCGGGACACGTCACCACACTCCGCAGAATGCGCTCCCCGCAGTGCGGGCAGTTCCACGCCTCGCCCGGGGCCGCAGCGCGGCTATTCATCGAACCCCCTCCATCGCGTCAGATTCGCCAGGGCCGCTCATCCGGCAGAGCCGCCGCTCCCCACCTCCGGCGCCGCCGCGTCGAGCTCTCCCTCCTTCCAGCCGAACTCCACCTTCCCCCGCATCTTCGAGCCCGCGGCCACCGTCAGGCTCCCGGCCTTGAGATCGCCGATCAGCGCCCCCGACTCCTTGAGCTCGACCCGGCTCTTGGAAAGGATCTGGCCGCGCACCTCGCCTCCGACAAGGACCGTATCCGCCTTGACCTCTCCGTCGATCGAGGCGCCCGGCTCGATGGTCAACTCCCCTTTCACGTTGACGCTGCCCTTGAACCGGCCCGCGACGCGGATATTGCCGTTCCCCTCGATCTTGCCCTCGATCGTGAGCCCCGCGGCCAGGACCGACTCGGACAGCTTGGGCTGCGTCATCGACATCGGCTTGTCCTCCACTCCGCGTAGGGGTTCGACCGAACGCGTCGGCGCCGCGTGCGCCGCGGCGGGCGGCGTCTCCACCTTTGCAACGGGTTTGGCTGCATCGGGTCTGGCCGGAGCTTCGTCCTTCCGGGGTTGTTGCCCAAACAGAGTCATGTCTCATGCCTCCTTGGCTGCAGGTCGGCCCATCGTGGCCGCGTGAAGGTCAGGCTCGACACACGAAAGCGCCTCCCGCGGGTCGGAAGGCCCACGAGAGGCGCTCCAACTCGATCCACGCCCAGGGCGAGCGGCCATGACCGGCACTCCTCTCCCCGCCCGCGCTCGGACGAGGTTGCCTTTTCATAGCCCAGGAGCCTTCGGCGTGTCAAGCTTTCGCGCCATCGTGGCTCTCTCAAACGGGAGAGAGGCCCGCCTCCGAACAGTCCGAACGGCCCGACTCCGCAAGAATCCCATCACCGGTGATGCCGGCGAGGCCGCGTTATTCGCGACCACCCGAGCTGGCCTCACGGCCGCGCGGGTGGCGCGGCCGTCCCTGGTCTCGCGTGTACTTTCACGCATGGGTCGGGCTAGGCGAGCGCCAGGCGCGCGGCGGCCGCGATCGTCTCGACGTCGATCCCGTAGTGCTGGTAGAGATCATCGCGCGCGCCGGATTGCCCGAAGCCGTGGACGCCGAGCGGAATCTGCGGCACGCCGACGGCTGTCCCGAGCCACGCGAGCGCGTGCGAGTGGCCGTCGAGCACGCTGACGATCGGGACCTGCCCCTCGGCCTCGTCCGGCGGGACGAGCTGGCGCAGCCAGGCCCGGCGGGACGCCCCGGTCCGGCGCACGCGCGCCTCGAGCCCGCGGCGCCAGCCCTCGTAGCAGAGCCGCGGGCTCGTGAGCGCGAGCACGTTGGCGTAGATCCGCTCGGCTTCGAGGAGCCGACTCGCCGCGACAGCTTCCGGCACCATCACGCCGACGGCGGCGAGGGTCACCACGTTTGCGCCGGGCTCGTAGTCGGGCCGGTCGCGGTAGTCCAGCAGGCGGTACCCGCCCCGCAGGACCTGCGCCCTCAGCCCGGCCTCGCCGAGGCGGCCGAGCGCGGGCTCGAGGAGCCCCTGGTCCACGACCTTCGTCGAGAGCCGGAGATAGACGACCCGGCCGTGGTCCCGGTCCTGGATCTGCCGGAGCGCCTCGAGGAGCAGCCACTCCACCTCGCGGGCGAACGTCGGCTCGTACGCGACGAGGTTCGGTCCCTCGACGCCGAGACTCGGCGTGAGCACCGACTGATGGGCGCCGCCCTCGGGCGCGAGCGTGATGCCCGAGGGGCTCGCCACGAGGATGAACCGGGCCCGGGAGTACGTCGCGTGGAGGAGCGGGTCGAGGCCACGCGGGAGGAAGCAGTCGTAGAGGGTCCCGATCGGCAGGAGCGCATGCCCCACGAGCTCCGGCGCGAGGCCGAGGACCGAGAGGAGGATGAAGAACGAGGCCTCGCCGATCCCCAGCTCGATGTGCTGCCCCGCGGGGCTCTCGCGCCAGCGGACCAGCGCGGCGAGGCCGTGGCGCTCGAAGGCATCGTCGCGCGCGCGAGGGGCGTAGACGCCGCGGCGGTTCACCCATCCCGAGAGGTGCGGCGTCGCCGCCACGTCGGGCGAGACCGTGACGAGGTGCCGGCTGAGCGCGGGGTCGCGGCCGAGCGCGGTCAGGACGTCGCCGAAGGCCTCCTGCGTCGAGGTCGCCGGCCGGGAGGGAAGCTCGAGACGGTCGGGGATCGCGATCGGCGCCGGCGCCCGATACCGGCGCGGCAGGCCGATCCCCGCGGCCATCACGCGACGGATGTAACGCGCCTCCTCGCTCTCCGGGGGGAACGGGGCGAACTCGTCGCCCTCGGCCACCCCCAACTCGCGCTGCATCGCCTGGACCTGGTCGGCCGTAACCTGCGCCCCGTGGTTGAGGGGGTCGCCGGCGAACGGGAGCCGCCAGCCCTTGAGCGTCCACGCCAGGATGGCCACCGGCCGGTCGGTCACGCGATCCGCCTCGGCGAAGGCCGCGACGATGGCATCGAGGTCGTGCCCGCCGAGATCCGCGAGGAGCGCCCGCACCTCCGCGTCTTCGAGCCCGGCGAGCGCCATGCGGGCCTCAGCGGGCGCGTCCCCGAGAAGCGCCTCGCGGGCCGCCGCAGGCGCCAGCCGCACGAGGGCGTGGTACTCGAGGTTCTCCATCGCTTCGAAGCGGGAACGGAGCCACACCCCACCGGGCCCGGCGAACAGGGCCTCGAGCCGCCGGCCGAACCGGAGCACGATCACGTGCCAGCCGAGGGCGCGGAAGAGCGCCTCGATCTGCCGGCTCCGCCGATCCCCGACGACGCGGTCCAGGCTCTGACGGTTCAGGTCCACGACGACGATGTGCCCCGCCAGGACCGCCATCGCCTCCTCGCTCCCGGCCTCCCACACGCTCCCCTCGTCCAGCTCGGCGTCGCCGACCAGCGCGATATTGCGCGGACGCGGCGCGGCGGCGGGCGAGCCCGGCTCCGCCTCGCCGGGGCCGCCGAAGTGGTCGGCGAGGTACCGGTCCATGAGGGCGGCGAAGGCCGGCGCGATGGCCCCGAGCCCCATCGAGCCCGTCGAGAAGT
>CAZDYT010000245.1:0-6185 GCA_964509395.1 uncultured bacterium | reverse complement strand
CGACCTTTGGGTTATGAGCCCAACGAGCTACCGGACTGCTCCACCCCGCGGTGACCAAACGAAACCATACCGGATCAGCGTGTCGTTTCCCAAAAGGTTTCCGCCAGGGGTTCTCAAAAGGATTCCCCTACCCCTGGGGCGCGGCCGTCGGTTCTCTTCTACCCGGTCATGTTCGGGTCCGCAAGGGTCGAGAGCGGCCGTCGGGGGGCGGCACCGCTGATCGCGAGGGCCTGAGCGCCTCCAGGAGCGCGTTGGATGAGGTGACCCATATCTGACTATCCCCCAGAATCGGCTGTTTCACCGGGGTGGCGCCCGCCCTTGGGGGGCCGGAGGGTGCGGGGCGCACGGAGGCTCGGCCCCTCCATCACGATCTGATGGGCCCGGTGGGCGAAGCGATCGAGGGCGCTGTTGGCGAGGATGGGATCGTCGAAGAGGGCGACCCATTCCTCGACCGCGCGGTTGCTCGTGATGAGCGTGGCGGCGTGGCGGTGCCGCTCGACCAGGACGTCGTAGAGGTCGCTGGACTGCTGGGCGGTGAGCTTCCGGAGCCCGAAGTCGTCCACGATCAAGGCGTCCCAGGCGAGCCAGCCGCGCAGCTCGCGCTCGAAGGAGTTGTCGGCGCGCGAGGCGTGAAGCGCGTGGAGGAGCTGGGCGGCCTTGATGTAGCGCACGGCATGGCCGGCGCGGCAGGCGCTATGGCCCAGGGCTTGGGCGAAGAAGCTCTTCCCCACCCCGACCGGGCCGGTGAAGATCACATTCTCCTGCTGGGCGAGCCAGTGGAGGCCGAAGAGCTCGCGGACGCGCGGCCGATCATAGCTGACGGGGGAGTCCCAGGTGATGGACTCGGGCGTGACCTCCTCCTCGAAGCCGGCGGTGGCGAGCCGCTGCTGGAGGCTGCGGCTGTTGCGGCGGTCGATCTCGTCCTGGAGCAGGAGCTCGAGGAACTCCAGGGGAGCCAGCTTGGCCTGGCGGGCATGGGCCGCGCGGTCGGGCAGCGTCGGGAGCAGGCCGCCCAGGCGCAGGCGCTTGAGGCGACGGACCAGGTCGGGGGGAATCTCCATGGGTCACTCCTCCTCTGGGGGTTCGGGGTGATGGGCAAAGCTCCGCGGCGGGCGGGCGAAGCGCGCCGGGAGGGGGACGACGGTGCCGCGCGCGTTCGCGGGTGGCTCGTGTTCGAGCGCGGCGCGGACAATGGCTTCCACGCGCCGGACCTCGACGAGGTCGAAGGCCAGGGCGCGGGCGCAAGCCGCGTTGACGCGGGCGGCGCCGTAGCGCTCGGCCAGCCGCAGGAGCTTCTGGGTCTGCCGGAGGCGGGCCCAGGGGAAGGTCCCGCTGAGCAGGACGGTCACGAACTGGCCGACGGCGGGGCCGACCTCGGCCGCGCGCCGGATGCAGGCGTCTGGCGCCCGCATCGCGTAGGGGGTCAGCTCGGCCGGGTAGTCGGTGTAGTCGGTCGACCGTCCCCCCGGGGGCTGCGGGGCGTGGACCTTGAGCAGTTCGCCGCGGAGGTAGATCCGGACGAGGCGGGAATCCCCACGGACGTCGACGGCCTGGCCGATGTAGCGGGTCGGGACGGAGTAGAGGGCGCGCCGGAACTGGATGTGGTGATCGGGGTGGACGGTGCACTGGGCCCAGGTCGGTCGATCGAAGGGCTCGGGCGCCAGGGGGAGCAGCGCCGGCTGCTCCTCGGTCTCGAAGACGACGCGCGGGACGCGGCGCGTGGTGCCGTGGACGCGAGTGCCGGCCAGGTCGCGGCACCAGCGCCCGGCGCGCGCCTGCATGTCGTCGAGATCGCGGAAGACCTCGCCCCGGAAGAAGTCCTGGCGGACGTAGGGGATCCCCCGCTCGACCTTGGGTTTTCCGGTCGCGTGCCGGGGCACGGCCGGGTCGACGAGGAAGCCGCGGTGCTGGGCGTACTCGAGGAAGACCCGGTCGATCTGGGGCGCGTAGCGATCGGCGCGCGTGATGACGGGCTTGAGATTGTCGACTACCAGCCGGCGGACCACGCCCTGGAAGAACGCCCAGGCCGCCTCCAGGCCCGCGAGGACGGTGGGGAGGTCCTGGCGAAGGGCGACCCACAGGAACGCGTAGCGGCTGAAGGCCAGCGTGACGAGAAGCCCGTAGACGCGCCGGCGCGCGCCCGTGGTGGGATCCGGCCACAGGCCCAACAGCCCGAAGTCGATCTCGGCGGCCTCACCGGCCGGCGGATCGGCCACCCGGACGGTCACGGTCGGCGTGCCGAACCCGCAGTGGGCCTGGGCGAAGCGATGCAGCGAGCTGTAGGGGACGCCGATCCCCTGCTCGCGGAGCCGGCGGAGGATCTTCGTCAGCCGCAGCCCGGCGGCCAGCCAGGCGACGATCTGCGCCTGGTAGGGCGCGAGCCGCTCCGGGAGCGCGGCAGGCCGACCCACGGGCGTCGCGCGCAGCCCGCTCACGAAGGCGGCGAGTTGGTCATCGGTCGGCGGCGGCGCGCCGCGATGCAGGCCCACCGCGACCGCCGCCGCCACGTACTTGGCGATGGTCTTCCGATCGACGCCGGTCCCCCGCGCGATGGCGCGCACGCCCTCGCCGGCACTGTACCGGCGCCACACTTCCCGCAGTTCGATCACACCCAGCTCCCGATAGGCCATGGAACACCTCCTGCGAGGGAGGAGACCACGGCCCAGCTCAGGGCCGAGCCCGGGGGGTGGGGGAAAGGTTTTGAGAAACCCCTGGGGGAAAGGTTTTGAGAAACAGCCCGTCAGCTGGGGGAAACCTTCTGGGAAATCACACTCGGGCGAGCCGGGCCGCCGCGGGGACGGTGACGAGGGGGCGCGGAAGCGGCCCCCCGAACAGGATGACGCGAGGCCCACTTCCCCGACCACGCCTCGTCACCGGTCATTCTTGTACCGGAATAACAGGCTGTCGATACCGGACCCGACGGGAGAACCGAGGAGGTAGGTGTATGCAGCCGGAGCCGGGAGCCGGCGACGGTAGGACTGGGGAACGGAGTCGTCGCGCGTCTCGAGGAGGGGTGCCATGAAAAGCAGCGTGGTGATTCTGGCCGTGATGACCCTCGCCGTTGCGTGCAGTCGAGGCGACGATCGCGGGTTGACTGAACCCTCCACGCGCCAGATCACTGTGGCGGGTACGGAGACCGGGGGAGAAGCCCCTCTTCCGCCTCGGTGAGGAGCGAGGGCCGGGTCGCCGGCGCGAATGGCTCGCACTTGCCTCAGCGCCCTCTTCGGAATCGCGATGCGCCCTTCCGCGATGAGTGGATGCCCGCCATCATGACGCCCGGCAGCCCTCTGGGCGGACCGGTGGGGCACAGAGCGGTCCGGCAGGAAGTCCGAACAAACCGTGTCGGCTTCCCCATCGGACCGCACAACGAGGAGCCGATACCGCCCGTGGGCCCGGGCAGTCGGGCGGGGGCGGGTTGGCGCCTAGTTTTTTACCAGAGACGGTGATCCGAAGTTGGTCATTTCGGCCGGACGCGACTCCTCGCTCGTGTGCCAGAAACTGGCTCGATCATTGGGTTATTGTGAGGCACCTGGACCTTGGTACGACTATTGCCCAGGCTGCTCACCAGGTTATGTTCCAGCGCACGGTGCCATCGAAGCCAGCCTCCAGGAACCACGACCCGCGGGTGGACGTGTTGACGCCTCGCGAGCGGCAGATCATCAGGCTTATTGCCCTCGGGGCCAGCAACAAGGAGATAGCTCGTCAGCTGTCGATCACGGAACGGACCGTCAAAGCGCACCTCACGAACGTTTTCCAGAAGCTCGGTCTTTCCACTCGGCTGCAACTCGCGATTCAGGTCCTTTCCGGGGGCCTTCCGGACTAGACCATATGGATTGAGCGTTCCTCTCAGCGGGGCAGTGCGGGCGGCCCAGCCGTGAACCTGCCAATTCCGCTGGTCTCAGACCGGGCTAGCCCTTCCGCGCATCACCCGGAATGTCGCTCGCCCCCGAGCTCGCCTCGAAGACCCGAGGACAACCGGACGCGCCGGGGGCCATCCCTGGCCGGCCCTGAGGCTGCCCCTCGCTACAGGTCCTTACACAGCCGCAGCGCGTCGAAGATGGCGGCGTGGACGTTGCGGCTCGCCACGGCGTCGCCGATTCGGAACAATCCATAGGACCCCTCGGGGTTGCGCACTACGGCCTGCGGCCGCCCCGCCACCAGCGCCGCGTAATCGACCTCGCCGCCGTTCCGCGACCCTGGCTTCAGAGCGAAGTAGAGCTCTGCGGCGGGGAGGGTTCCATGCTCGACGACGACTTGCGCCACGAGGCGCTCCTCGACGCGCTGCGCATACTCGTCCCAGAGCGTCGCGACCAGACGGCCGCCCTGCTGTCGCACCGCGGGGCGGCGCCGGTTCAGCGTGCAGGGGACCCGTCGTGCGTTCAAGGCCCTCAGGTATGCCGGGTAATTGGTTCCGCCGACCTCGGGCGCCAGCACGCGATCGGGCGTCACGTATTCGAGCCTCGCGCCCGCCTCGACGATGAGCTCGGCAGCCGTGACGCCGGGATGTGCACCATTGTCGTCGAACAGCAGCACCGTCTCTGCTGGTTGGACCTGGCGCGCCAGGATGTCCCAGCTCGTCGTGACGAGGTCCTCGCCCGAGCGGAGAAAGCTCGTGTTCGGCACGCCGCCCGTGGCGACGATCACGACGTCCGGCCGCTCGGCGAGGACGTCGCCCGCCTCCGCCAGCGTGTTGTAGCGAATCCTCACCCGGAGGCGATCGAGCTCGCCGAGCCGCCAGTCGACGATCCCGATGATCTCCCGGCGTCGCTCGAGGGCGGCGGCCAGCCGGAGCTGGCCCCCCGCCTTGCTCCCCGCCTCGATTACCGTGACCGCGTGACCGCGCTCGGCGCAGACCCGTGCCGCCTCGAGCCCGGCCGGGCCGGCCCCCACGACGACGACGTTCTGCGGCGCACCCCGAGTCCGCGTGATGACATGGGGCATGGTCTCTTCGCGGCCGGTCGCCGGGTTGTGGATGCACAGCGCATCCCCGCCCTCGTAGATGCGGTCGATGCAGTACCCGGCGCCGACACACGGGCGGATGCGCGCCTCCTCTCCGCGCTGGATCTTCAGGACGATGTGGGGATCGGCCAGGTGCGCGCGGGTCATGCCGACCATGTCGACATGGCCCGCTTCGACCGCGTAGCGCGCCGTCGCGACGTCGGCGATCCGCGCCGCGTGGAACACCGGGAGCCCGACCTGACGCCTGACGAGGCTCGCCAGCTCCAGGTGCGGCGCCGCCGGCACGCCCATGTTCGGGATGACGTGGGACAGCCCTTCGTCGGTCTCGATGTGACCCCGAATGACGTTGAGAAAGTCGATCTGCCTGGTGGCCGCCAAGCGACGCGCGATCTCGAGGCCTTCTTCCTGATTGAGGCCGCCCTCCAGCTGCTCGTCGGCGACCATCCGGATGCCGACGATGAAGTCCGGACCCACGGCGTGGCGGATCGCCGCGAGCACCTCGAGGCCGAATCGCATGCGGTTCTCGAGGCTGCCGCCGTAGGCGTCGCGCCGGCGATTCGTCGCCGGCGACCAGAACTGGTCGATGAGGTGCCCGTAGGCCTCGATCTCGACGCCGTCCATCCCGCCCGCCTTGGCCCGTGCCGCGGCGTCGGCGTACGACTGGACGATGCGGGCGATGTCCCAGTCTTCCATTTCCTTGGGAAACGCGCGATGGGCGGGCTCACGCACGCCTGACGGCGCGATCACGGGCAGCCAGTCGGCGCGGTTCCATCCGGTGCGTCGCCCGAGGTGCGTGATCTGGATCATCACGGCTGCGCCGTGAGTATGCAGCGCGTCAGTCAACTCCCGCAGCCACGGCACGATCCGATCGTCGTAGAGGTGGAGGTTGCCGAAGACCGGCGGCGAATCCGGCGCCACGATCGCCGAGCCGGCGGTCATGGTGAGCGCGATCCCACCCTTGGCCCGCTCCTCGTGGTAGCGGCGATAGCGGGCCTTCGGCATTCCGTCTTCGGAGTACGCGGGCTCGTGCGCCGTGCTTATGATTCGGTTCCGCAGCGTCAGGTGTCGGAGCTGGAACGGCTGGAGCAGCGGGTCGCTCGAGGTCATGGCGGTCGTCCCGTCCAGTATTGGTCGGGCCCGGCCTCATTGTCGAGGGGTCACCTCGGCGTAGCCCTCACCGGCAATTCCGCGTGGACGACGCGGCGACGGAGGTCCGCGGGTGACGC
>CAZDYT010000244.1:0-6230 GCA_964509395.1 uncultured bacterium | reverse complement strand
CGTCAAGGCCGGCGTCAGGGCTTTGTACTTCGCCCGCCAAAGCCGGAGGTCCACCTATCCAGTGTATCCGCCAGGCACTCATATTCGTTCAGTTATTGTCTGACGACGCCTAAGGGGCTGACGGGCTCTGCTGGCGGACGAACTCGTCGAAGGGCCCGGAGATGCGGATCACCTCGTTGACCGCCCAGATCTGCCGCGGGACGGCGACGACGAACAGGTCGCCGGCAATGCCCGCGCGGCGCGTCTCCGGCGTGACCGGGGCGAAGGCGAGGCCCCGGAGGATCGTCCCCTCCGTGGCGCCGGCGAAGTCGATCCGCTTCCCCTCGGGCGTGGCGACGAAGATCCGGCCGGTCCGGCGCTGCGCCACGAAGAGCGCGCCGCCGGGGCTCAGGCTCATCCCCGCGGGGAGAGGCCCCTCCAGCACGACGGCGAGGCGTCCGTCCGGGCTCGCCCTCAGGATCTGTCCCGAGCCGTCCTGGAACGGGGTCTCGGCCGTCCCGTCGCTGCCGATCCAGAGCTGACCCTTTTCGTCGATGGCCAGCATCCGCACCCGCGTGACGCTCAGATACCGTGGGTCCAGGACCTTCCCGGTCGGGTCGAGCCGTACGATGGCGCCCTTCGCTCGGTCCGCCACGTAGACGTTCCCCGCGGCGTCCAGGGCCACGCCCTCGGGATGCCGGAGGAGCGGCGGGCTCCCCCGAGGCGGGGTGCCGCCCGCGAACAGAAGAGGGCGCCCGTCGAGCATCCGGTAGAGCACGCCGATCTGCCGGTCGCGGTCGTACGTGGTGACGAAGACCTCTCCGCGGCCGCGGACCGCCGCGACCTGCGGGTTCGTGAGCGGCGGACCGTGGAAGTAGCGCGCTTCCATCTCCGGCGTGAGCCGGGCGCCGCCGGCGGGGATCCGGTAGATGGGTCCCAGATCGTCCACCTCGCCCTGCCGGAATCGGGCGCCGGTCCTCGCCAGATAGAGGACGCCCGAGGGGTCGAAGCCGAGGGTCGCCGAGGCGGGGAACCCGCGCACGCCCCGGTCGGAGTTGGGGTCGAAGCCCTGGCCGGTCACGTAGACCTCGGCCGTGAAGCCCGGAGGCAGCACGAGCTCAGCCGAGGCCGGGCCCGCCGCGAGGACCGTCGCCAGCACCCAGAGCCAGACCCTCATGGCGCTCCTCCTTCGGACTGAAGGGACGACTCGCCCTGCCACTTCTTCTACGCCAGCAGGCGGTGGCGGCGGAGGATCGCCACGATGGCCCGGCGCTGGCCGTCCTCGGCGGGGGCGAGCGGCGCCGCCGGCACGCCGGCGCCGAGGCCGAGGGCCGCCAGGGCGGCCTTCAGCGCGGGGAGCCAGTGTCCCTGCTCGTAGAGCATGGCGAGATCCTCGATCTCTTCCTGCAAGCGGCCGCACGTGGCAGCATCGCCCTTCGCCGCGGCCTCGCGCAGGGCGACGAAGAGCGCCGGCGCCACGCTGGCGAGCCCGGGGACCAGCCCGTCGGCCCCCTGGAGCAGGCTCGCCGCGGCCAGGGCTTCGTTCCCCTGGAGGACCCGGAAGGCCGGCTGCTGCCGCCGGACGGCGAGGAACTGCTGGAACGCGCGGAAGTCGGGGGCGGAGTCCTTGATGCCGAGCACGCGCGGATCCCCGGCGAGCGTCCTCACGGTCTCGGGCGCGAGCGTCTGGTGCGTGCACTGCGGGATGTTGTAGAGAAGCGCCGGCAGCCGCGTCGCCCCGAGGACGGCCTCGACGTGCCGCTGCTGCGCGGCCGCGTCCACGTCGAAGTAGTACGGCGACCCCACGACGACCGCGTCCGCGCCCTCGTCGGCGGCTTGCCGGGCCGCCTCTCCGGCGGCCCTTGTGGCCGGCAGCATGACGCCCGCCAGGACCGGCACGCGCCCCGCCGCCGCCCGCACCGCCGCCCGGGTGACGGCACCGCGCTGCGTCGCTGTGAGCCACGCGCCTTCCCCGCAGCCCCCCAGGAGGAACAGGCCGCTACAGCCGCCCGCGAGGACGTGCTCGACGAGCGCTTCCATGGCGCCGTCGTCGGGATCGCCCGACGCGGTCAAGGGCGAGACGAGGGGCGGGACGATGCCGCTGAGCGCCTGCGCCCACGACCAGTCGACCACGGCTCGGCTCCCCTCGCGCGGGCGGCGTCTACCCGCCTCCACGCGGTGTGAGGAAGGGACGACGTGCCCGTATTCTACCCCGAGAAGGCCGCTGACCATCCCTGCGCGGCCCGATTCGCTGATGAGCCTCGAGTGCCTCCCGACTTCCGTAGACCGGAGCCGCCAGCTCCGTGGCCCACAGCACGCCCTGGGCGGATTGCTGGGGGGCGAGGGAGGCCACCGCGCCGCGAGTGTCCCCGGCCCCCCGAGCGCACTGCGTCGCGACAGCACCTCGGTTCGCCCTCCTTCGTGTGGCGGCGGTGCGCGCTCGCGTCACCGCGCCAGCAGCATCCGGTCCACGGCCAGCGCCTCGCCACTCGCCTCGTAGAACTTCGCCACCAGGTCCCGGACGGAGAGGTGCGCCTTCTCGTCGGCGCCCACGTCCAGGACGAACCGCCCCTCGTGCATCATGATCAGCCGGTTCCCCCAGCGCATCGCCTCGTGCATGTTGTGGGTCACCATGAGCGTGGTGAGGTGCCCCTCCGCGACGAGGCGGGCGGTCAGGTGCATCACCACCTCGGCCGTCTTCGGATCGAGGCTGGCCAGGTGCTCGTCGAGGAGGAGCAGCTTGGGCCGGGCGAGGGTCGCCATCAGGAGGCCGAGGGCCTGGCGCTGGCCGCCCGACAGCGTGCCGACCCGCGTCCCGAGGCGCCCCTCGAGCCCCAGCCCGATCTCCGCGAGCTGCCGGCGGAACTCCGCGCGCCCAGCCGCCGTCACCGCCAGGCGGAGGCCGCGTGGCTGTCCCCGCCGCCCGGCCATCGCCAGGTTCTCCTCGATGGTCATGCTGGCGCGCGTGCCTTCGTGGGGATCCTGGGCGATGCGTCCGATCTCGTGGGCGCGCCGGTACACCGGCTCGCGAGTCACGTCGCGTCCGTCCAGCTCGATCCGACCGGCGTCGGGCATGACGAGGCCCATGGTGGTCTTGAGCAGCGTCGACTTCCCCGCTCCGTTCGAGCCGATCAGCGTGACGAAGTCGCCCGCCCGGACGTCGAGGCTCACGCCGGCCAGCGCGACGACCTCGTTCGGCGTCCCCTTGGCGTAGACCTTCACGACGCTCTCGAGCCGGAGCACCGCCGTCGCCTCAGCCGCTCGCCACCTGGAACCGGAGGCGCGGCAGCGCCAGCGCCAGGAGCAGGAGCGCGGCCGTGATGAACCGGAGGTCCGTCGGCTGCAGCCCGACGCGGAGAGCGACCGCGACGAGGAACCGGTAGATCACGACGCCGACGATCGCCGCGACGATCCACCAGCTCACCGTGCGGTCGCCGAAGAGGGCCTCGCCGATCAGCACGGCCGCCGCCCCCGTCACGAGCACCCCGATGCCCATCCCGATGTCCGCGAAGCCGTGGTTCTGGGCGACGAGGGCGCCCGAGAGCGCGATCACGCCGTTCGAGATCGCGAGCCCCAGGATCTTGGTGTGGTCCGTGTTCACCCCGAGGGACCGGATCATCGGCTCGTTCTCGCCGGTCGCCCGCACCGCGAGGCCGAGGTCGGTCCGGAGGAACGCGGCGAGCGCCAGGCTCACGAGCAGGAGCACCAGGAACACGAACACGATGTTAGGGAGGGCGCCGCTCCGGAGCGGGAGCCCGATGGCGCCCAGGCCGCGCGCGGCCTCGTCGAAGACCGACGGCGTGGTGAGGAGCGGCGTGTTCGCACGCCCCATCACCCGCAGATTCACGGAGTAGATCGCGGTCATCACGATGATGCCCGAGATGATGTTGTTGATCTTGAGCTTCGTGTGGATGAGCGCCGTCACGGCCCCGGCCCCCGCGCCCGCCAGTACCGCGACGGCCGTCGCGACGAACGGGTCCACCCGCGCGACGAGCAGGGCCGCCACCACGGCGCCGCCCAGCGGGTAGCTCCCCTCCGCCGTCAGGTCGGGGAAGCGGAAGAAGCGGAACGTGATGAGGACCCCCAGCCCGAGGAACCCGAAGAGGAAGCCCTGCTCGAGCATGTTCACCGCGAGGGAGACGATCTGGGGCGATGCGAGCCAGCCGAGGAGCGTGTCCATGCGAACGGTTCCGGAGATCTCTCGCCGGCGGGACGCTCAGCGGAAGTAGGGGATGATCCGATCGCCGAAGAGCCGCACCGTCTCCCGGGGATCCGGACCGAGCGGGCCCCCCACCGACACCTGGGTGACGCCCGCTTCGGCCAGGCACTCGATTTTCGCGATCGCGTCCCGCGGGCTTCCGGCCACCGCGAGCCGCAGCATCTCGGGCGTCACCCGAACGCGCGCCTCCGCGTACTGCCGCGCCTGGATCAGCTTGGCGATCTCGGCGAAGTCGCCGCGGCCGAGCCCCACCGTCTCGAGCGCCTCCTCCTCGAGGTACGGGCCGAAGTACGCCACGATGTCCCGGAGGCCGTCGGTGGCCGTCCCCCGCCCGTCGGCGCTGATCGAGAACCAGCCGCAGCCGCAGACGTCCACCTCGCGCGGGTCCCGGCCGGCGGCCCGGACGCCCGCGAGGACCCGCCGGACCATGAGGCGGGCGGACTCCGGCGGCGTGACCATCGGCAGGCTCCCGTCCCCCAGCTCGCCCGTGAGGGCGAGGTCGTCCGCCTCGAAGCCGGACAGGTAGATGGGGATCCGGTCACGGACCGGCTTGAAGCGGAGGTAGCACTGATCCGACCAGTCGAGCTCCCGGCCGTGGAACTCAACGACCTCGCCGCGCCAGAGCCGCCGCATCACCGCCACGGACTCGCGGAGCCGCGCCATCCGGTCGCGGATGGGGAGGCCCAGCCACTCGATCATCTTCGTCGTGTGCATGCCGAAGCCGAGGGCGGTCCGCCCCCCGGCAAGCGCGTCCAGCGTCGCCATCGACGTGGCGATCTCGCCGGGCGACATTCCGTACGGCTCGGCGCCGTTCGGGCCGACGACGATCCGCCGCGTGTGCTCCGCGACCGCCACCATCAGCGGCCAGGCGTGGAACATGAACTTGTCGCTCGGGAACCAGACGTGGTCGAAGCCGGCCTGTTCGGCCAGGACGCCGAGCGCGACGATCTCGCGGGGCGAGCCGAGGTGCTGCAGAAGGCGGATGCCGAAACGCATGGCTACCGTCCGGGCGACGGCAGTATACTTGCCCCGTTCCGCCGAAGGCAACTGCCGCCGTCCGCGCGGGAGGGCTCGATCATGCAGGCCGATCTCCGGGCGTTCCTCGGGCTGCTCGAGCAGCACGGCAAGCTCGTGCGCGTCGGCCGGCCGGTGGATCCCCGCGCCGAGCTTGCCGCCCTGGTCCTCGAGGCCGAGAAGCGCGGCCAGGCGGTCCTCTTCGAGTCGCTGACGGGCTCCACGATGCGCTGCGTCGGCAACGTGGTCGGCGACCGGACCATGCTCGCCCTGGGCCTGGGCGTCCGCCCCCGGGAGGCCGTCCCGACGTTCCTCGCGCGGAGCCGCCAGCGGATCCCTCCGGTCGTCGTCGGCGACGCCTCGGTCCAGGAGGTCGTCCACGCCGGCGCGGCCGTCGACGTCCGCCGCCTGCCGCTCCCGGTGCTCTCGGAGAAGGACGCCGGGCCCTACTCGACCGCCGGCTTGGTCGTCGCCAAGGACCCCGACTCCGGCATCCGCAACGTGTCGTTCAACCGGATGATGCTGCGCGGCCGGGACGAGTTCGGCATCCGCATGATGGCGCCCCAGCACCTCGGCCAGATCTACGACCGCGCGGTCGCGAAGGGCCGGGGGTTGCCGGTCGCGGTGGCGATCGGCAACCACCCCGCCGAGCTGATCGCGGGGGCGACGACGGTCGCCTACGGCGACGACGAGCTGGCGCTGGCCGGCGCGCTGCGGGGCGAGCCGCTCGAGGTGGCGAAGTGCGTCACCGTCGACCTGGAGGTGCCGGCGCGGGCCGAGGTGGTGATCGAAGGGGAGGTGTTGGCCGTGCCTGAAGCCGCCTCCAGCCAGGAGGACCGGCAGGTTCTTGACGGAATGGCTGCTGCCGTCGCCCAGGTTGCTGCCCAAAAAGACCGTCGTCCGGTCGAGCAGATTGGCATCGTCCTCTTTCGTCTGCTTCAGCTTGCCCAGCAGGTCGCGCAAGGTCTTCATGGTTTCCAGCTCGACGATCTTGAGCTGGTCGAGCTTGCCCGGATCC